>JAWVYF010000035.1:0-16231 GCA_033722845.1 Anderseniella sp.
CCGCCGCTTGCACGATGCTCACCAGATCGAGGAAGTCGGCGAGAAGCTGCGTGGCATGATGCCGTGGATCGCAGCAAACCAGCTGGTCGATAAGTCGAAGAACTAAGCGCAGGCTTACCGGGACTGCACAATGAGGGCCGGGGCTGATGCTCCGGCCCTTTTCAGTTTCGCGGGCCAAATGCGTAGGTTACGCCGAACACGATGGCATGGGTCTGAAGCTCGGCGTCGAACACGGTGGTGAAGCCGTCTGCTTCACGAACCATGATGCGGCTTGTGCCGAAGTCGGCAAAGCGATACCCGGCGTGTACGCGCCAATTTGGTGCTACGGCGTATTCCACGCCGGCTCCGAGAGAATAGCCGATTGCAGTGCCGCTGCCGCGCCCGAGAAATGCATCTGCGGGCACACTGTCCCAACCGGTACTGAAGTGGCCTGCCGCTATGCCTGCCGACAGGTAGGGCAAGAACGCGCCTGCCGGTACGCCGAGACGCATGCGGGCACCCCACAGGCTGGTCAGGGCGTAACGGTCGGCAGTGGCCGAGGGAAGCCGGTTCTCAAGCGCAGCAGCGGGCGCGTTTTTGCCGTCAGAGAACAGCAAGTCGCTCTCCACGCCCAACACGAGATTGCCGGTAAGCGCAAAATTGTAACCTGCACGCACACCGCCAAAGGCATGTTCGAAGTGCCGTTGACTGGAGTAGATCAGCAATCCGTCCTGGTCGTAGTCGTTAATGATGGCGCCATTGGTGAAGGCGTAGACCCCTGTCACCCCCAGATAGGGACCTGTCCAGTCATCCGTTTGGGCATGGGCGATGCAAGGGGCTGCAAGTGCACCCGCCAGCAATGCTGCGGCAGCGCTGCAGCTGATGGCGCTCTTCATTGCAAAACTCCCCTACGCACTCACAATCGGGTACAAGCGTACAACCAGCAGATTAATCAGGCGTAACCCCGCATGACCGGCAAGGCGGTATTCAGAAGGGCAGGTACTCGCGATATCGCGGCTCTCACCGGGCTGGTGGTCCGCTCCAAGGCTTCCAATGGCTATAGTGATGAATTCATGCAGGCGTTTACGCCGGAACTGATCATCAGGCCTGAATTGCTGCAGGCGGGCGAGATCTGGGTATGCGAGGTGGGTGGCAGCATGGCCGGTCTGTTGCATGTGGTGTGCGACGGCGAGGTTGCCGAGCTGGAGGCGATGTTCGTTGAGCCTGCATGGAAGGGGCAGGGACTGGGCCGCCAGATGTTCGATTTTGCCGAAATGCGGTTCAGGGCGCTGGGCGCAGACGCGGTTGAGCTGGATGCGGACCCGTTTGCGGTGGGGTTTTATGAGGCGATGGGCTGCACGCTGATCGGTCACACGCCTTCAAGCTCCATACCGGGCCGGATGCTGCCAAGAATGCGCAAAACCTTACAGTGACGTTTGCACTGGCTGCGCAGTCGGGTCAGGGTGTGCGCCATGAATGACGTGGTTGAAATCACTGGCTATGACCTGCCCCTGCATGATGACACCTGGGCCTGGGCGGCGGACAACGCAGCTGGCATCAAGCGGTTCTGGAACAAGGCCCAGGCTGAAAAGCCGGCGCTGTTCAATGGCGATGTATTGTTGATGCGCGGCCACAAACTTGAAAGTGGCAATCTGTCTGGCAGTGTGCTGACGACGGATTATGCGTCGTTCCTGTACTGGAAGGACAAGAAGCTGCCGGCCGAGGCCGGCGTTGCCAATGTTTTCGGATGTGCCGTGGTGCGCTCGGGCGAGGGGCATCTGCTGTTTGGCCGCATGGCGGAGCATACTGCTGCCTCGGGGCGCGTCTACCCGATGGCGGGCACGCCTGATCTGGAAGATGTCAAGCACGGCAAGCTGGACATTGAGGGCTCGATTGTGCGCGAGCTGATGGAAGAGTCAGGTCTCGACGCCGCTGATGCAGTTCGCGCGCCGGGTTACCTGCTGGTCGAGGATGGCGGCATGTGCTCGCTCAACGCGGTGTTCACCTTCGCTGCGCCCTCGCGAGAGCTCAAGGCCCGCATGATGAGTCACATCGATGCGCAGGAGCAGCCGGAGCTGGACGACATCGTTGTGTTCCGCCGTGCGGCGTTTCACGTGCACCACCGGATGCCGGGCTTTGCGCGCACGCTGGTGCAGCACCTTCTCGACTGACCGCTCCATTGTCATCGCAACAAGTTCGCCGTTGAAGCCCCCATTTATTTATGACAGTGTTGCTGACCTAAATGGAGGTTGGTCATGGCACTCGGTTTCTACACGCTCGATGTTTTTACAACGACGGCCTTCACCGGCAACCCGCTTGCCGTGGTGATGGATGCCGAGCGGCTGGACACAGGCCGCATGCAGGCCATTGCAAGCGAGTTCAACCTGTCAGAGACGGTGTTTGTGCTGCCGCCGGAAGACGCGGCGAATACGGCCAAGCTGCGGATTTTTACGCCGGATCGTGAGTTGACGTTTGCCGGCCATCCCACGGTCGGCTCGGCAATCCTGCTGGCGGAGCTTTTCGGCATCAAGGACGAGGTGCGTCTTGAAGAGGGCGTTGGTCTTGTTCCGGTTGCTATTGAGCAGCGTGAAACCGGGTTGTTCGCTCGCCTGAGCGCGGCGGTCATGCCTGAACCGTGGACCAACGTGCCTTCTGACAAGAAGATTGCCGAGGCGCTGGGGCTCAAGCCGCAGCAGATCGGTTTTGGGGTGCATCGCGCCAGCGTGTTTGATCCGGGCAATCATCCGATGCTTTACATTCCGCTGAAAGACCGGGCAGCCCTGGCTGAAGCAAAGATTTCGCACTATCACTGGCCGGCACTTGGCGCGGCGGGTGCCTTCCTGGCCTATCTCTACTGTGAGGGTGAGCCGGGCAGCGGCATCGACTTTCACGCCCGTGCGTATTCGCCCAATACCGGTATTGGCGAAGACCCGGCTACCGGGTCTGCTGCGGCTGGGTTTCCGGGACCATTGTTCAATTTCGACGGCCCGTGGGACGGCACACGGTCATGGACCATCGCGCAGGGCGAGGACATGGGCCGTGCCAGCCTGATCGAGTTGCAAGCGGATGCGAAGGGCAAGGAACTGATCGGTATCCGGGTTGGTGGGCATGCGGTGCGCATAAGCCAGGGAACGTTGGCTGTCTGAGCCAGGTGGCAAACAGGCTTGCGCCTCAATCCGGCTTGCCGTAAAACTCGCGTTAAGGGTTGCGCCCGCACACTGCTTTGCGCAACCGGGTAAGAGACAGACAGGCCATATGAGCTGCGCCATTCACATCGCAAGCCCTGTTCAAGGCGGCAAGCCCTTTGCCGGCCTACTCCTCCTTATTTGCCCCTGACCATCGGCTGCCTCGCCCGGATGGCTGAAGGCGGATGCTCAGGGGATACAACTTACATCAACCGGAAATTGATATTCGCGAAGCATCAGGGTATGCCGCTGGCACCAGCTTCCGATCAGGATGACAAGGGATTTTCAAGCCAATGAGCAAGGCACAAGACAACATCATCATCTTTGACACCACGTTGCGTGACGGCGAGCAGTCGCCTGGCGCCACCATGACGTTCGAGGAAAAGCTGCAGGTGGCAGCGCTGCTGGACGAGATGGGCGTGGACGTGATCGAGGCTGGCTTTCCGATTGCCTCGGACGGTGACTTCGAAGCGGTGACGGCGATTGCCAAGCAGGCAAAAAATGCCGTGATTGCCGGTCTGGCGCGGGCCATTCCGGGCGACATCCGGCGCTGTGCAGATGCAGTGAAACACGCGAAGCAACCGCGCATTCACACGTTCGTCTCCACCTCGCCGATCCATCTGGAACACCAGATGCGCAAGAGCCAGGAAGAGGTCCTGGATATCATCCATGAAACCGTCACGCTGGCGCGGTCCTTGTGCGAGAACGTCGAGTGGTCGGCAATGGATGCCACGCGCACGCCGCTGGACTACCTGTCGCGTTGCGTGGATGCGGCCATCAAGGCGGGTGCGACCACCATCAACCTGCCGGACACAGTGGGCTATACGGTGCCGGACGAAATGCGCCACCTGTTCAAGACAGTGCGCGAGAACGTGGCGAATTCGGACAAGGCAATCTTCTCGGCCCATTGCCACAACGACCTGGGCATGGCGGTTGCCAACTCGCTGGCTGCCATTGAGGGCGGTGTGCGCCAGATCGAGTGCACCATCAACGGTTTGGGTGAACGCGCCGGCAATGCCGCGCTGGAAGAGGTGGTCATGGCCATCCGCACCCGCAATGACGTGATGCCTTATGCCTGTAATGTGAAGCCGGAGTACCTGACGCGGGCCTCCAAGCTGGTGTCGGCGGTATCATCATTCCCGGTGCAGTACAACAAGGCGATCGTGGGACGTAATGCATTTGCGCATGAAAGCGGCATTCACCAGGACGGCATGCTGAAGAACCAGTCCACCTACGAGATCATGACGCCTGAATCGGTTGGCGTGACAAAGACCTCGCTGGTGATGGGCAAGCATTCGGGCCGCCATGCCTTCAAATCAAAGCTGGAAGAGCTGGGATACGAGTTGTCTGACAACGCGCTGCAGGACGCCTTTGTCCGCTTCAAGGCGCTGGCCGACCGCAAGAAGCACATCTATGACGAAGACATTGAGGCGCTGGTGGACGAGGGTATCGCTTCCGCTGCCGACCGGATGAAAGTCGTTGCGCTGACGGTGATTGCCGGCACCATGGGCCCGCAAACGGCCACCCTGACGCTGGATATCGACGGCCAGCAGGCAACGGTGCAGTCGGTTGGCAATGGTCCGGTGGACGCCACGTTCAACGCCATTCACCAGATCTATCCGCACGAGGCGAAGCTGGCATTGTATGACGTGCACGCGGTGACCGAAGGAACCGACGCACAGGCGGAGGTTTCGGTTCGGCTCGAGGATGTCAACTCTGGCCGTCAGGTGACCGGGCGCTCTGCTGATCCCGATACGCTGGTGGCATCGGCCAAGGCCTATATTGCGGCGCTGTCCAAGCTCGAGGTCAAGATGGTGCGCGGCGATACCACTGCACCGGCCAAGGCGCTGTCCGGTGCTGAGCGCCGCGGCCCGTAATTAACTATTAACCCAAGTGCGGCTGGCAAATTTGCGCATTTGCCAGTAGACATGTCATCACTCCTTTGATATGGCACTCGGAACGTTGTGAGGGGCGCGCTGAACACGGCGCGCCCCTTAACAATCCGGTCCCGGCAGACCATCTTTCCGGGGCACCTCATGGTGAGGGCGTATAGCTCAGTTGGTAGAGCAGCTGACTCTTAATCAGCCGGTCCAAGGTTCGAATCCTTGTGCGCCCACCATACCTTTCCAAGTCAGAACAGCAAATACAAGCCGCCCGTCTCAGCTTTTGGCTGAGAGGCAGTCGCGCATTGAGGCAGACATGTTGGTGAGCAGCTGGAAGTAGTGCTCCGGTCCAGCCTCCAGGCCCGCGCCCAATGGGTCAAGCTCGGCAGAGCGGGCTGATGATCCCTCGCTGACCACGCTGACCAGCTTGGGCTCGAACTGCGGTTCTGAAAACACGCACGTCACACCCAGGTCTCTGATCCGCTTTGCCACTTTTTTTACGTGCTGCGCGCCGGGAGCAGTTTCAGGCGTCAATGTGATGGCGCCGGATGCTGCCAGGCCGAAGCGGCGTTCGAAATACTGATATGCATCGTGGAACACCACGAAGCGGGCGTCTTTGAGGGGCGCGACCTGTTCTGCTATCTGCTTTTCAAGGTCAGTCAGGCGCGAACGCAGTGCGTCTGCGTTCTTGCTATAGGTTTCGGTGTTTTCCGGATCGGCCTTCACCAGTGCGGCTTCGATGGCCGTGACCATGGCGGCTGCATTGCGCGGGTCGAGCCAGATGTGCGGATCGTCTTCGCTGGCGTGGTCGTGACCGTGACTGTGGTCATGACCATGCTTGTGGCCATGATCGTGATCATCCTTCTTGCCGATCTCGTCGAGTTCACGGAAGCCCAGGTGGTCGACGCCTTCGGCTTGCGCCAGCGGCACTGCGGTTGCCTTGCCGGCGATATTTTTCAAAGGCTTTTCCAGAAAACCTTCAAGTCCGCTGCCAATCCAGAATACGAGCTGTGCGTCTGCGAGTGCCTTCGCCTGAGAGGGTTTCAGTGCGTAATCGTGAGGCGAGGCTGATCCGTCGACAATCAGTTCCGGGTTGCCTGCGCCCTGCATAACGCCGGCTACCAGCGAGTGCACCGGCTTGATTGAGGCAAGTACTTTCACGTCTGCTTGGGCGCTGGCCGGCAATGCGCAAAGTGCGGTTGCAACAAGCAGGGAACGGAGACGTTTCATCGCGATCTCGTGTGATGTTATACAGTTACATATTGTGTAATGATATAACGTGTGGCAACGCTAGGGCGCAAGAGGAAATTGCGTTTGTGTACAACCGGCAGGACGACTTGATGACGCCGACCGCGAAACCATTGATTGCCTTGAACGGGGCGGGGGTGTTCCGTGCCGGGCGGTGGCTGGTGCGCGGCGTGGATCTGTCTGTCAGCAAGGGCGAGATTGTAACGCTGATCGGGCCAAACGGTTCGGGGAAGTCCACCACGGCGCGTATGGCGCTCGGCATCATGGCGGCGGATGAAGGCTCTGCATCGCGAGCATCCGGCGTAACAGTTGGTTATGTGCCGCAGAAGGTCAATGTTGACTGGACGTTGCCGCTCAAGGTCGAGCGGTTCATGCACCTGACAGGGCGTGTCAGTGCAGCCGATGCAGCGCACGCGATGGAACGCACTGGCATCATGCATCTGCGGCATGAAGACGTGCGCAACCTGTCAGGTGGGGAGTTCCAGCGGGTCATGCTGGCGCGTGCCATTGCTCGCAGGCCAGACCTGCTGGTGCTGGACGAGCCGCTGCAGGGGGTGGATTTCTCCGGTCAGATTGCGCTGTATGAACTGATCTCTTCGGTGCGTGAAGAGCTTGGATGCGGCGTTCTGCTGATCAGCCATGACCTTCATGTGGTGATGGCGGCAACCGATCAGGTGATCTGCCTGAACGGGCATGTGTGCTGCCATGGTACGCCAGTGGCGGTGGCCTCGAGCCCCGAATACCGGCAGCTGTTTGGCGACAGGGCAGTGCCGACGCTGGCGGTTTACGAGCACAATCATGATCACGTTCACCTGCCGGACGGCACGGTGCGTCACGCTGACGGCTCTGTGACGGACAGTTGTCACCCTGGTGATGGTCATCACCATCCGAACGTCAAGGAACATGACCATGCTGGATGACTTCTTCATCCGCGCCTTGCTGGCCGGCATTGGCGTGGCGCTGGTTGCCGGACCGCTCGGCTGCTTCATCGTCTGGCGGCGGCTGGCCTATTTTGGCGATACGCTGTCCCATGCAGCATTGCTGGGTGTAGCGCTTGCCTTGCTGTTTGAGCTGAATATCACGGCTGCCGTATTTGCAGTTTCAGCGCTGGTGTCGCTGTTGCTGCTGGCCTTGCAGCGCCGTGCAGTGCTGTCATCTGACGCCTTGCTTGGCTTGTTGTCGCATTCGGCACTGGCGATCGGGCTGGTGGTGCTGGCCTTCATGACCTGGGTCCGTGTCGATCTGATGAGCTTTCTGTTCGGCGATATTCTTGCGGTCTCCAGGACCGATCTTGCCGTGATCTGGGCTGGTGGCATTGCGGTTGTGGCGGTGCTGGCGTGGATCTGGCGGCCACTTTTTGCTGCAACGGTCAACCGAGAGATCGCCGAGGCCGAAGGCCAGCAGCCGGATCGGGTGGAGCTGGTCTTCATGCTGCTGATGGCATCTGTCATCGCCATAGCACTGAAGATTGTAGGCGTCTTGCTGATTACCGCCATGCTGATCATACCTGCTGCCACGGCGCGACGGCTTGCCTCCACCCCGGAGCGGATGGCGGTGTTGGCGAGTATGGCTGGAGTAGTTTCGGTCATCGGGGGCTTGTATGGGTCGCTGGCCTGGGACACGCCTGCGGGCCCCAGCATCGTGGTGGCGGCCGTGGTATTGTTCATGCTGTCCTTGTTGCCGGTGGCGCGGCGCAACACACTTCACAAGCCGCATGCAGGAGATCGCCCATGAGTGAGGCACACAGCCATGCCGCCCATGACAACCTGACCAGAAACCAGGCGCTGGTGATGGGCTCACTTGAACGGGCGAAGGGGCCGATGAGCGCCTATGCCATTCTGGATGATTTGCGCGACGAGGGGGTCCGTGCGCCGCTGCAGGTCTACCGGGCGCTGGAGAAGCTGGTAGAGCTTGGGGCTGTGCACCGGCTGGAAAGCATCAATTCATTTGTCGCCTGCCGGCACGGTGGATGTGGCGGTCACGACATCACCGCCTTCACCATCTGCGAGACGTGCGGGAAGGTGGCGGAAGTCAACGATTCCAAGCTGGCGATCCAGCTCGAGCAGCTCGCAAAGGGACAAGGGTTCCGGGTTTCCAAGTCCACGGTCGAGCTGCGCGGTGTGTGCGAGGCCTGCCAGGCGGCGGCCTGAGCGCGTTGCTGCTCAGGCGCGTTTCTGTACCAGACTGAACCCCATCATGCCGGCAATCATGGCAGCGATGAACACAAGGATGGGCCAGCCGCCCAGGAATAGCCCCGAGATGGCCGGGCCGGGACAAACGCCGACCAGACCCCAGCCGAGGCCGAAGACGGCAGCACCGCCCACCAGGCGGGCATCGACAGTGCCGGATGGTGCTCCGGGCATGTCATGACCAAGAAGGCTCTTCGCCCGCATGGACACGACCAGCCAGGCAGCGGCCATGACGGACAGTGCGCCGCCCATCACAAAGGCCAGCGTCGGGTCCCACGCTCCGCCAAACACATCGAGAAAGCCACGGACACGGGCCGGGTTGATCATGTCGGAGAGGGTGAGGCCGGCACCAAAAATGAGGCCGGAAACGAGAGCTACGATCTTGCGCATTGACTTTTGTCCTTCGCTCAGCCGGCAATCAGCCGCATGACGGTCACGGTAGCCACGGCCACGGCCATGAACGTCAGCGTGGCGATGATGGAACGCTTTGACAGCCGTGACATGCCACACACGCCGTGGCCACTGGTGCAGCCGGAGCCGAAACGCGAGCCAATGCCCACCAGTACGCCGCCGGCGATCAGCAGAGGAACAGACGTGGTGATATCGATATCAGGACGGGCAAAGCTCAGGGTGTAGATCAGTGGTGCCGCGGCAAGTCCGGCCACGAACAGCAGGTTCTCTGCCCACAGTGCAGGCAGCTTGGTGTTTACCAGCGCACCCAAAATGCCGCTGATGCCGGCTATGCGGCCATTACCCAAGAGCAGGATGGCGGCCGCAAGGCCAATCAGCATGCCGCCGGCCAAGCCGGCCAGCGCGTCGTTCAGGACAAAGTTCATGTTATTTCGCTCCTGGTCCCGACTTCGGGAAATTACATTCTATTTTTTGAATATGATGAAAATCTTGGGCGTCTTCAAGGCGGGATCGTTGCCGCACCTGACATTTTTTCGTTGAACTGCACATGCAACCCGTGCGTTGCATTGCTCATGTCTATCATACTTGTACTCGGTGACCAGCTCACGTGTAACCTAAGCTCGCTCGCCGCATCTGATCCGTCGCAAGATGTCGTGCTGATGGCCGAGGTCATCGACGAGGCCACCTATGTCCGCCATCACAAGAAGAAACTGGCATTCGTTTTTTCCGCCATGCGCCACTTTGCGCAGGAGCTGCGCGAGGCGGGCTGGCAGGTTGATTATGTCAAGCTGGACGATGACGGCAACGCCGGTTCTCTGAAGGGTGAGGTCGAGCGTGCGATCCAGCGGCATCAAGCCGATCATGTCCGGATGACCGAAGCCGGCGAGTGGCGTTTGAAGGACGATGTGGCCTCGTGGGCCGACGATCTGGGCGTCGAGGTTGAGGTGCTGGAAGATGACCGTTTCATCTGCAGCCACGACCGGTTCCGGCGCTGGGCCAGTGACCGCAAGTCGCTGCGTATGGAGTATTTCTATCGGGAGATGAGGCGCGACACGGGCCTGCTGGTCGATGAAGATGGTGAGCCGGAAGGCGGGCAGTGGAACTATGACCAGGACAACCGCAAACCGGCCGGCCAGGACATGTTCATGCCAAAGCCGCTGCAATTCGAGCCGGATGATATAACCCGTGATGTGATGGAACTGGTGGCCAGCCGGTTCGAGGACAATTTCGGCGATCTTGAACCTTTCTGTTTCGCGGTGACGCGGGCCGATGCCGAGGCGGCATTGGATCATTTCATCGACGAGGCGCTGGCCTGCTTTGGCGACTATCAGGACGCGATGCTGGAAGGCGAGGATTATCTGTATCACTCGGTCTTGTCGCCCTATATCAACATCGGCCTGCTGGACCCGCTCGATGTGTGCAAGCGGGTGGTCAAGGCCTATGAAGACGGCAAAGCGCCGCTCAATGCGGTGGAAGGCTTTGTGCGGCAGATCATCGGCTGGCGCGAATATGTGCGTGGCATCTACTGGTTGAAGATGCCGGACTATGCTGAGGAGAATTTCTTTGAGGCGGAGCGTCCGCTACCGGCTTTCTACTGGACCGGCGAAACGGACATGGCTTGCCTGGCCGCGGCCATAGGCCAGACGAAGCGGCTGGCCTATGCCCATCACATTCAGCGGCTGATGGTGACCGGCAATTTCGCCATGCTGGCAGGCGTCAGGCCACAGGCCGTGCACGAGTGGTACCTGATCGTTTATGCCGATGCATATGAATGGGTCGAGCTTCCCAACACGCTGGGCATGAGCCAGTTTGGCGATGGCGGGTTGCTGGCATCAAAGCCCTATGCGTCCAGCGGCAACTACATCAACAAGATGTCGGACCACTGCAAGGGCTGCTCATACTCAGTCTCGAAGAAGACCGGCGAGGGCGCGTGTCCGTTCAACGCACTGTATTGGGATTTTCTGGCGCGCAACCGGGGCAAGCTCGATGGCAACCCCCGTATGGGCCAGATGTTCGCAACCTGGGACCGCATGGGCGACGACAAGAAGAAGCAATACCGCGACAGCGCCAGGGCCTTTCTGGATGCGCTTGAATGGGATGACGGGTCATGGACGAAGACAAGGTGAAGGCGACGATCATGGAACTGTGCCTGGAGCGGGGGCAGGGCAAGACAATCTGTCCGTCCGAGGCGGCGCGGCGCGTGGCGGGCGATGATGGTGATTGGCGCGCGCTGATGGGGCCTGTGCGCCAGGCGGCTGCCGAGCTTTCCGGCCAAGGGCATATTTCGATCTACCGCAAGGGGCGGCCAATAGAGCCGGAGCACATGCGCGGTGTCATCCGGATCGGCCTGCCGGGCAAGACTGTGCGCGGCTCATCGGGCTGAACTTGCCTTGCTGCGCGCTTCGCGCCGGCACCGGTCAGAGCAGTACTTCACTTCTTCCCAGACCTTTTCCCATTTCTTTCGCCAGGTGAATGGGCGTGAGCAGTGGATGCAGATTTTCTCGGGCAGGTCGGCTTTGCGGCGCATCTTCATGGGGGGCGATCAGGTGCTGGTCACTGCACGATGATTGTCTTGTAGCGCTTGTCAGCGCCGGTCAGCTTGTCGAGCGCCAATTGCAGCCGTCCGAAGAAAACGCCCTTGGACGGATAGCCCTCGAAGCGGTCGATCTCGACGCCGTTTTCGACCAGCACGAAAGTCGGTGTGCCGACGATGGGCATCAGCTTTTTGATGTAGGCGGGCATGGGTTGGCCCAGCAATTGTACCTTGAGCGGGGCGGACCTGGCCTCCGGTGCGGCGGCATACCCTTCTACGCCGATCTCGGCATGCCACTTTGCGCACCACGGGCAACCCTTGCGGTCGAACATGATGAGCTCGGCGGCACCGGCTGGCAGGGCAGTGAGTGCCAGCAGCGCAAGAGCTGCAAATATGGAGAGACAACGCGTCATGAATATCAGCTTATAGCCCCAATCTGGGCGGGATGAAGATCAAACCTTTGTCAGCGTCTGATGCGGGCCTTGTAGGCCATTACCCGCTGCCAGGAACGGTAAAGCTGCTTGAAGGACAACTCACCAGCCTTCACGCCCTTTTCGATGGCGTTGACCGCATAATCGGCATTGCTGGGTGATGATGCCAACACATTGCCAATCAGCACCATGTCGTTGCCGGCCTTGAGCGCCTGGACGATTGCCTTGTCCAGCGGGCGGCGCGAGGTGATGGCGCGCATTTGCAGGTCATCGGTGATGACCACGCCGTCGAAGCCCAGTTCGTCGCGCAACCTCGTCTTGATGGCGACCGGCGACAGCGAAGCCGGCAGGCCCTGACCCATGCCCCAGTCCTTGTGATAGAGGTGCGAGGTCATCACCATGCCATTGAACCCGGCACGGAACAGCCGCCGGTAGGGCTCGATTTCCACCGGCTTCCACTGTTTGGTAACGTCGACGAAGCGCAGATGGCTGTCGCTGGCAGATGAACCGTGGCCCGGCCAATGTTTCAGCGTGGTTCCTATTCCACGGGCATCGTGAGCTGCGATAAAGGCAGAGGCGTAACGCGCCACGTAAAGTGGGTGGCTGCCGAACGAGCGGTACTTGCGGGCGATGATCGGGTTGCTGGGATTGAGCCTCAGGTCCACAACTGGGCCAAAGTTGGTGTTGAAACCGGCCTTTGCCAGTTCTGTTGCCATGCCATCGTAGCGGTCGCGGGCCTTCTTGACGTCATTGCGCTGCTGCATGCGCCAATGGCCGGGTGTGTAGGTGAACCCCTTGCGGCGGTTCAGCCGCTCCACCGCGCCGCCTTCTTCGTCCACTGCGATGACCGGGGTGAATGGCGTGTCGGCCTGCCGGAAAAACCGGGTGAGTGCTTTAACCTGCTTTGGATTGCGGATGTTCTTGTGAAAGAAGATCACGCCACCGATGAGCGATTTCTCCAGCGCATCGCGAACCTGCAGCACGCTCTTGTCGCGCGGGCTGCGCCCGAAAAAGCCCTTGATAACGAGCTGGCCATACATCTTGCGCAGGCCTTCGTCGCGTGTCACCGGGCGGGCATGCACAGGCGGGGCCAGCATGGCGCCAAGCACCAGCATGGTCATCGAAAAACAAAATGCGTTCGCCAGCTGCCGCCACATTTTCCTGCTCAGGGGTTCTCTCACTCTCATCCGGTACCATCGGCAGGTTGTGCGAGTCCACGGTTTCGGGCAAAGCTGGCGCAACATTAATGTTCCCTCATGCTGGCCAGAAGATGCGTATCTATCACCCCGCTGCGTTCGATTTCGATCATCCCGTCGACAGCTACTGGGAAGCATCGGCTGGTCCGCTGGGGTTCGAGGTGCCGCGCGTCGAGGCCGGCATCGAGGCCGACATTGCCATCATCGGTGGCGGTTATGCAGGGCTTCATGCGGCAGCCCGGCTGGCAGGTGAGTTCGGCATGGACGTGGCTGTGCTGGAGGCCGGTGCCATTGGTTGGGGTGCATCCGGCCGCAATGGCGGGTTCTGCTGCCCCGGCGCGGTCAAGCTGTCCTGGCAACAGGTGATCAAACGCTTCGGGCTGGATGTGGCACGCCACGCCCATGGCGAGCAGCAAGGCGCTGTGGAGTTCGTCGGCGGCTTTCTGGAGCGCCACGGCATTGATGCAGATCGCACTGGTGAGGGCGAGCTGTTGCTTGCTCACCGGGCCTCCCGGGTTCGGGAACTTGAATCAGAACAGGCGTTTATGCGCGAAACCTTTGGCGAAGAGTCAACCTTTCTGAGCCGCGCAGAGCTGGCCGAACGGGGCAACGACAGCCCGATGTTCCATGCCGGACTGCAATCGCAACATGCCTTCGGGCTACATCCGCTTAAATATGTGCGTGGTCTTGCCCGGGTGGCGCACGAAGCTGGCGCGCGCTTGTTTGCCAATAGCGAGGTGACCGCATGGCACCGGAAGGGTGGACGGCATGTGCTGAAGACAGCGCACGGTGAGGTGTCTGCAAAGCAGGTGCTTGTTGCCACCAATGGCTATACGGACGAGAGCCTGCCGCAGTGGATGGGCGGGCGGCTGCTGCCCGCGCTTACCCGCATCATCGTGACCCGGCCAATGAGCGACAATGAGCTGAAGGCACAAGGCTGGACGCGGCATGACCCGTCTTTCGATACCCGCCACCTGTTGCACTATTTCCGCCTGCTGCCCGGCAACCGCATGATGTTTGGCGGGCGTGGCGGCACTGATGCTTCGCCTGCCGGACTGGACGAGGTGTTGCAGCGGTTGCGCGGTGCCTTCGACCAGACGTTCCCGGCCTGGCAACACGTGGAGACAGAATACTCGTGGGGCGGGCTGGTCTGCATCACGCCGTCCATGATGCCCTATGCCGGCCCGGTGCCAGGCATGGACGGAGTGTGGGCGGCCTATGGCTGGCACGGCAATGGCGTGTCGATGGCAAGTTATGCCGCCAACCGGCTGGCAGGCGTTATCGCGGGCAAGGAGATGCATGAGGCAGTGTTGTCTCCGCTCATGCGGCAGCCGCCGGGCCGGTTCGTTTTACCTCAATTGCGGATGGCATACCTGAAGGCTGCCTATGTAGGCTATGCTGCAGCAGACAGATGGCTTTGAAGCCCCGAGCACGGTGAGTGATTGCAAGATGAGCAAAAAGATTGATGACGCCCTGTGGAGCCTCGAGCACGACTCATTGCCCGAGCCGATTGCAGAAATCTCATTTCCGAACGGCGATGGCTATATCCGCGGCAAGAAGATCAAGAGCAAGAAATACGAGAAACGGCTGGAAAAGCTGCAGATCGAGCTGGTCAAGCTGCAGCGGTGGGTGCGCGACAAGGGCGAGCGCGTGGTGCTGGTGTTCGAAGGCCGCGATGCCGCCGGCAAGGGCGGCACCATCCGCCGCTTCATGCTCAACCTCAATCCGCGCTATGCCCACGTCGTTGCCCTGTCCAAGCCGTCCGACGTTGAGCAGGGGCAATGGTATTTCCAGCGCTACATCGATCACCTGCCGACAACCGGCGACATGTGTTTCTACGACCGGTCCTGGTACAACCGGGCGGGCGTTGAACGGGTGTTCGGTTTTTGCACCGAGGATCAGGTGCAGGACTTCTTCATGGAAGCGCCGGTTTTCGAGGGCATGTTGCAACGTGAAGGCATTCACCTGTTCAAGTTCTGGCTCACGGTGGAGCGCGCCGAACAGCTCAAGCGTTTCTATGAGCGCAAGGACAACCCGCTGAAACAGTGGAAGCTGTCGCCCATCGATCACAAGTCGGTTGGCAAGTGGGACGACTACACCAGGGCCATTGCAGACATGTTCCGAAACACAGACACACCCCATGCGCCGTGGACCGTGCTGGACGCCAATGACCAGAAACGCGCCCGGCTCAACGCCATCCGCGTGGTCCTCAACGCGTTCGACTATGACGGCAAGGACGAGGAAAACATCGGCCAGCTGGACAAGGATCTTGTCTGGTCAGGTCAGGAGTTCCTCGACCTCCGGGGCTGGTGAGTGCCTTGTGATAGGGTGCCCCGGACGTGTTCCGGGGTCCAGTCTGGGTCCCGGCACAATGGCGGGGACACAACAGGCATCAGCCAGACCTAAATACTCGTGTTGAACAACCCGCCGTCAATCAGGATTGACTGGCCGGTGATGTAGCCGGCCTGCGACGAGCAGAGGAAGGCAGCCAGTTCACCAAATTCTTCCGGTGTGCCGAACCGCTTTGCCGGCACTGATTGAGCCCGCATTTCTGCCATTTCTTCTGCGCTTACACCCTTCAATCTTGCCTGTGTTTCGGTCGATCCCTTCAACCGGTCGGTATCGAACATGCCGGGCAGGATGCAATTGACGGTGATGTTGCTGCCAGCCAGCGCACGAGCAGGGCCTGCCATGAACGCGGTCAGGCCGGCACGGGCACCGGATGACAGGTCGAGGCCCAGGATCGGCATCTTTACTGACGCCGAGGTAATGTTGAGTATGCGGCCGAACTTTTGCGCTTCCATGTGCGGCAGAACCCGCTGGATCAGTTCAATCGGCGTGACCATGTTCTGCGTAACACCGTCCAGAATGGCTTCGCGGTCAAGCTCGCGGAAGTCTTTCAGTGGCGGGCCGCCATTGTTGTTGATCAGGATATCGCACTTCGGACAGGTCTCCATAAGTGCATCCTGCCCGTCTTTCGTCGACACATCTGCCTTGACAATGTTGACGCCATGCGCGCCTGCCGCGTGGCACAGATCGGCCGCTTCCTTCAGCTTTTCCTCGTTACGGCCGTTGAGCGTAATGTGCGCGCCAGCCCCCGCCAGCGAAACGGCGCATGCCCGGCCGAGCCCGCGGCTTGATGCACAAACGATGGCGTTTTTGCCTGCAATGCCCAG
>JAWVYF010000036.1:0-16145 GCA_033722845.1 Anderseniella sp.
CGCCTTCCCAGCCGAAGAACATCTGCACGAGGTTGTCAGACGTCACCAGCATCAGCATGGCGAATGTGAACAGCGACAGATAGCTGAAGAAGCGTTGCGGCTGCGGATCGTGGCTCATGTAGCCAAGCGAGTACATGTGAACCAGCGCCGATACGGTGGTCACCACGACCAGCATCACGGCAGTCAGCGTATCGACCCGGAAGGCCCAGTCGGCCGCCATGCCGCCGGAACGGATAAAGTCGAGCACGTGAACCTTGTAGGTCTGCTCGTGGATGGCGACATCAAAGAACGCAAACCAGGACAGCACGGCCGAGATCATCAGGAAGGCCGTGGTCAGGTACATCGGCCATGACGGCCCATGATCGTGATGATGGTCATCATCATGGTGTGCGTGAGACGCGTGGTCCTGGGTGCCTTTCAGCAGCGCGGTTCCAAAAACGCCCGCCAGGATCGCCCCAAGCAGCGGCAGGAAAACGATGAGAAGGAAGATGGTGTTCATGGTGCCCGTCAGCCCTTCATCATGTTGATGTCTTCAACGGCGATGGTGCCGCGATTGCGGAAGTAGGTGACCAGGATCGCAAGGCCGATTGCCGCCTCGCCCGCCGCCACCGTCAGCACCAGCAACGCATAGACCTGGCCGACCATGTCGTTCAGGAACGACGAGAACGCGACCAGGTTGATGTTGACCGAAAGCAGCATCAGTTCGATCGACATCAGGATGATGATCACGTTCTTGCGGTTGAGAAAAATGCCGAAAATCCCGATCGTGAACAGGATCGCGGCAACGGTGAGGTAATGTCCAAGTCCGATGGTCAACATGATCAGATCCCCTGCCCCGGCTTGACCTTGCGCACTTCCACGGCGGTTGCGGGCGTGCGGGCGTTCTGCTCGGAGATGTTCTGGCGCTTGACCCCTTCCTTGTGGCGCAGCGTCAGCACAATAGCCCCGATCATGGCGACCAGCAGCACGAGCCCGGCCATCTGGAAGAAGAAGAAGTAGCGGGTGTACAGCAATTGCCCCAACGCCTCGGTGTTGGTCACCTGCGTTGCGGCTGATGGCGCCGGCGCGGCAATGATGTCAGCTGCCTGTGGCGCAAAGTTCCAGACGCCCAGCACCAGCGCGAGTTCGGTGAACAGTACCAATCCGATCACCATGCCGACTGGTGCATAGTTGAGCAGTCCTGAGCGCAGTTCCGAGAAGTCGATGTCGAGCATCATGACCACGAACAGGAACAGCACCGCCACCGCACCCACGTAGACAACCACCAGGATCATCGCGAGGAACTCTGCGCCAAGCAGAATGAACAGACCGGATGCGTTGAAGAACGTCAGGATCAGGAACAGCACTGAGTGCACCGGATTGCGCGAGGCAATCACCATCACCGCCGACGCGATTGCGATGGCGGAGAATAGATAGAAAAACGCGGCAGATACTGCCATTGCTTCAACCTCTGTTTCCGGGACCCTCTAGCCCCAATCCCTGTCGTTCGCCGCCCCTGCCGCTGGTCAGCGGTACGGCGCGTCCATGGCGATGTTCGCCGCTATTTCACGTTCCCACCGGTCGCCGTTGGCCAAGAGCTTCTCCTTGTTGAACAGAAGCTCTTCGCGGGTCTCGGTGGCAAATTCAAAGTTCGGCCCTTCGACGATGGCATCCACCGGGCAGGCCTCCTGGCAGAAGCCGCAGTAAATGCACTTCACCATGTCGATGTCGTAGCGCGTGGTGCGACGGGTGCCGTCATTGCGGCGCGGGCCTGCTTCGATGGTGATAGCCTGCGCAGGGCAAATCGCTTCGCACAGCTTGCACGCGATGCAACGCTCTTCACCGTTCGGATAACGGCGCAGCGCATGTTCGCCACGGAAGCGCGGGCTCACCGGGCCTTTCTCGAACGGATAGTTCAGCGTTGCCTTGGGCGCAAAGAAGTAGCGCATCGACATGAAGAAGGCGTCGATGAACTCCTTCAGGAAGAGCGATTTGGCGGCTTGTGCAAGGTTCATTGTCTCAAATCCCGAATGCTCAAGGGGCCAGACCAAAGGCGGTGATCACTCCCGCCGTGATGGCGACCCACGCCAGCGAAATCGGCAGGAACACCTTCCAGCCCAGCCGCATCAGCTGGTCATACCGGTAGCGCGGCACGAAAGCCTTCACTATGGCAAACATGAAGAATACCAGCAGCGTCTTGCCCAGGAACCAGAACACGCCCGGCACCCATGTGAACGGCGCGAAATCGAACGGGGGAAGCCATCCGCCCAGGAACAGGATGGTTGTCATCGCGCACATCAGCGTGATCGACACGTATTCACCCAGCATGAACAGCATGTACGGCGTTGACGAGTATTCGACCATGAACCCCGCCACCAGCTCGGACTCAGCTTCGGGTAGGTCAAACGGCGGACGGTTGGTTTCGGCCAGTGCCGAGATGAAGAAGATCACGAACATCGGCAAGAGCGGCAGCCAGTACCAGTCCAGGAACGAGCCGGGCAGGCCAAGCCAGGTGCCGATGCCGGTCGACTGGCTGGTCACGATACCGGACAAGTTCAGCGTACCGGCGCACATCAGCACGGTCACAATCACGAAGCCGATGGATACTTCGTACGACACCATCTGCGCCGCCGAGCGAAGCGCGCCGAGGAACGGATACTTCGAGTTGGACGCCCATCCACCCATGATCACGCCGTAGACGCCGAGTGACGAAATGGCGAACAGAAACAGGATGCCCACATTGATATCGGCAACAACCCAGCCTGCATTCACCGGCATGACGACCCAGGCGCTGAGCGCAAGGATACAGGTCACCAGCGGCGCGATAAGGAAAACACCCTTGTTGGCGCCATCGGGGATGACAACTTCCTTGAAGACGAACTTCAGCATGTCCGCAAACGACTGGAACAGCCCCCATGGGCCCACCACGTTCGGTCCGCGGCGCATCTGTACGGCAGCCCAGATCTTGCGATCCGCGTACACGATGTAGGCCACGCTCACCAGCACCGCGACGAGCAGCGCAAGCGATTGCAGAACGATGAAACCAACAGTGAGTAGAAGTTCTTGCATGTCGTCCCCCTACTCCGCCGCCTGCTTGTGCGCGTTGAGACGCATGGCGGAACACTCGGCCATGATCTTCGACGCCCGTGCGATCGGGTTGGTCATGTAGAAATCAGTAACCGGGCTCACGAATGCCTTGGACGTCATCTTTGCCTTCACATCGGCAACATCGCCGAGTTGCGATGTGTCGGCCGCCTCGACGGTGTCCAGCGCGGCCAGATGCGGTGCAGCCTGGTACATCGCGGCGCGCAGGTGGTCGATGTTGTCAAAGCCCAGCGTCACGTCCAGCTTGCCTGCCAGGGCGCGGACAATGGCCCAGTCCTCGCGCGCATCGCCCGGCGGGAAGTTGGCCCGGCGCGTCATCTGCGGGCGGCCTTCGGTGTTCACGTAAGTAACCGACTTCTCGGTATAAGCCGCACCGGGCAGGATGACATCGGCACGATGGGCACCAGCGTCGCCGTGGCTGCCCTGATAGATGACGAAGGCATCTCCCAGTTCGCTCATGTCCATCTCGTCCACACCGAGCAGGTAGACCACGTCGATCTCGCCGGCCTTCGCGCCCTTGAGAATGGCTGCGGTATCCTTGCCGCCCGGCAGCGTGGGCAGCGCGCAAACATCCAGCGCGCCAACGCGGCCTGCAGCGGTGTGCAGCACGTTGAAACCGTTCCAGCCGTCCTTGATGACGCCGACGCTCTGCGCTGCCTTCATGGCGGTCGCCAAAACGGCTCTGCCATCGGGCCGCGACAGCGCGCCCTGCCCGATAATGAACATCGGGCGTTCTGCCTTGGCGGCCTTGTGACGAGACAGCTCTTCCAGGGCAGCCGGGCCGTCACCGAGATATGTGTACGGGTAGGTCAAGTCTGCCCGCTCACCAATGACACCAATATGGACGTTTCCGGCCAGATAACGCTTGCGGATCCGGGAATTCAGTACGGGTGCCTCAAGGCGCGGGTTGGTGCCAATCAGCATGATGGCATCGGCCTGCTCAATCCCGGCAATGGTGGAATTGAAGATGTAACCGGCACGGCCACCTGCCTCGCCAAGCGGGTTGCCGGCCTCGCGGCAATCGAGGTTCTTGACCTCAAGTTTTTCCATCAAGGTCTTGAGCGCAAAGACTTCTTCGGCACCGTTCAGATCACCGACCAGCGCAGCCGTCCTGTCCGGGCCGGCTGATTTCAGCTTGGCCGCAATCAGCGCAAAGGCCTCGTCCCAGCTTGCCGCGCGCAGCTTGCCGTTTTCGCGGATATAGGGCTTGTCGAGACGCTGCGAACGAAGCCCGTCCCAGATGAAACGGGTCTTGTCGGAAATCCACTCCTCGTTGATCTCTTCATTGAGGCGCGGCAGCACCCGCATCACTTCACGCCCGCGCGCATCCACCCGGATGGCTGAGCCAACCGCGTCCATTGCATCGATGGTCTCGGTCTTGCGCAGTTCCCATGGACGGGCCTTGAATTCGTACGGTGCCGAGGTCAGCGCGCCCACCGGGCACAGGTCGATCACGTTACCCTGCATCTCGGAGGACAGCGCCTTCTCGAGATAAGTGGTGATTTCCATGTCTTCGCCGCGGCCAATGGCGCCCAGTTCTTCAACGCCGGCCACTTCCGTCGTATAGCGCACGCAGCGCGTGCACTGGATGCAGCGGGTCATGGTGGTCTTGACCAGTGGGCCGATGTACTTGTCCTCGACAGCACGCTTGTTTTCCTCGAAGCGATTCTTGTCGATGCCATAGGCCATGGCCTGGTCCTGCAGATCGCACTCACCGCCCTGGTCGCAGATCGGGCAATCCAGCGGGTGGTTGATAAGCAGAAACTCCATCACCCCTTCGCGCGCCTTCTTGACCAACGGGGAGTTGGTACGGATTTCCGGCGGCTCGCCATTGGGCCCGGGGCGCAGGTCATTGACCGACATCGCGCACGAGGCTTGTGGCTTTGGTGCACCTTTCACCTCGACCAGGCACATGCGGCAGTTGCCCGCGATGGACAACCGCTCATGATAGCAAAAGCGCGGAATCTCGGCACCGGCCATCTCGCACGCCTGGATCAGCGTGGTGCCGTTTTCGACCTCGAGCTCGTTACCGTCGACAATGACCTTGGGCATATCGCTTTACTCCGCAGCCACACGCGCAACCGACCCTTCCGGGTCCGGCCGGGCCGAAAATTCGTCGATGCGCTCCTCAATCTCGTGCCGGAAGTGCGTGATCAGGCCCTGCACCGGCCACGCCGCCGCATCACCCAGCGCACAGATGGTGTGACCCTCGATCTGTTTGGACACATCAAGCAGCATGTCGATCTCGCGCTTTTCGGCGCGGCCTTCGACCATCCGCGTCAGCACGCGCCACATCCAGCCGGTCCCTTCGCGGCATGGCGTGCATTGTCCGCAGGACTCGTGCTTGTAAAAATAAGCCAGCCGGGCAATCGCCTTGATCATGTCGGTGGACTTGTCCATGACAATCACCGCTGCCGTGCCAAGGCCGGACTTGAGCGCCGACAGGTTGTCGAAGCACATCGGACAATCGATGATCTGCTCAGCCGGCACACAACGCACAGAAGAGCCACCGGGAATGACCGCCTTCAGGTTGTCCCAGCCGCCGCGAATGCCGCCGCAATGCCTGTCGATCAACTCACGGAACGGGATGCCCATGGCCTCTTCAACGGTGCACGGCTTGTTGACGTGACCTGAGATGCAGAACAGCTTCGTACCGGTGTTGTTGGGCAAACCGATGCCGGCAAACCACTCGGCGCCACGGCGCAGAATGGTTGGTGCGACGGCAATCGACTCAACGTTGTTCACGGTGGTCGGCGCGCCATAGAGGCCCACATTGGCGGGAAACGGCGGCTTCATGCGCGGCTGGCCCTTCTTGCCCTCAAGGCTTTCCAGCATCGCGGTTTCCTCGCCGCAGATGTAGGCGCCGGCGCCGTGGTGTACGTAGACGTCGAAGTCCCAGCCGTGCTTGTTGTTCTTGCCGATCAGCTTGGCTTCATAAGCCTCGTCCACGGCGCGTTGCAGGGCTTCACGCTCGCGGATGAACTCGCCGCGCACGTAGATGTAGGCCACGTGTGCGCCCATGGCGAAGCCGGCCACAAGGCAACCCTCGACCAGCAGATGCGGATCATGGCGCAGGATCTCGCGGTCCTTGCAGGTGCCGGGTTCCGATTCGTCTGCATTGACGACGAGGTAGTGCGGACGGCCATCAGACTGCTTCGGCATGAACGACCACTTGAGCCCGGTCGGGAAGCCTGCGCCGCCACGTCCGCGCAGGCCCGATGCCTTCATTACGTCGATGATGCCATCGCGGCCAAGCTCCAGCATCTGCTTGGTACCGTCCCAGGCACCGCGCGCCATTGCCCCTTTCAGACCCGCGTCGTGCAGGCCGTAGAGGTTGGTAAAAATGCGATCCTTGTCAGCTAGCATGGTCGATTACCTCGGCTTCTTGCCAAATACCTTGATGTATTCGGCCTCTCCGCCCTTGGCCAAGGCCTTGGCCTGTTTAACCCAGTCGTCACGCTCGATGCGGCCCTTGAAAGACAGTTCGTCATCGACAACGGCGATGTCCTTTTTCGTCCACTTGGCGATCTGGCTGAAATGCCAGAACCCGAGCTTGTTCAACGTACCTTCAAGCTTTGGTCCGACGCCCGAAATCAGCTTCAGGTCGTCTGCCTTGCCCGCCGGCTTCTTCAACCGCTCCGGACCGGCCGGCTTGGTCTTGGATGCAGCCTTCGTCGCAGCGGCAGCCTTGACCGGCTTCCTGGCAGGCGACTTGATGGCCTTTGACGTGATTGCGGCGTCCTGCTTCGGTCTTGCCGCGTTGGCCGGCGGCACCTTGACCGCCTTCTTGGTTGCCTTGGACGCAGGCTTCTTCTTTGCCACCTTCTTCGCAGGCTTTGCGGTCACATCACCGGTCAGCGAGGTCGGCCCGCCCTGTGGCGCAGAGTTGGTGCGGTCGATCTGCGGACCCGGCTTGACCTTCTGGCCTTTTGCGATCTTGTCGAGCAGGTCTTCAAGCGCTTCCGGCGTCAGGTCTTCGTAGGTGTCCTTCCAGATCTGGATCATCGGCGCATTTACGCAGGCACCCAGGCACTCAACCTCTTCCCAAGAGAAGTTGCCATCGGCAGACAGCGTGTGCGGTTGCTCGGCGATCTTGCGCTTGCACACCTTCATCAGCTCTTCCGAGCCACGCAGCATGCACGGCGTGGTACCGCAAACCTGCACATGCGCCTTCCGGCCCACCGGCTCCAGCTGGAACATGGTGTAGAACGTGGCGATCTCGTAGACGCGGATATAGGGCATGTCGAGCATCTTGCCGACTTCCTCCATTGCCGCGCGCGACACCCAACCGTCGTTCTGCTCCTGGGCGCGCCACAGCACGGGGATCACCGCAGAGGCCTGTTTGCCCTTCGGATACTTCTTGATCGTCTCTTTCGCCCACTTCAGGTTCGCCGAGGTGAACTCGAACGATTTGGGCTGGACGCTTTCATCTGCAAGTCTGCGAACGCTCACCGGTCCACCTCACCAAACACGATATCGAGAGAGCCCAGGATAGCCGACACATCCGCGAGCATGTGGCCGCGGCACATGAAGTCCATGGCCTGCAGGTGCGCAAAGCCTGGTGCGCGCAGCTTGCAGCGATAGGGCTTGTTGGTGCCGTCAGACACCAGGTACACGCCGAACTCACCCTTGGGCGCTTCAACCGCGGCATACACTTCGCCTTCCGGCACCTTGTAGCCTTCGGTGTAGAGCTTGAAGTGATGGATCAGCGCTTCCATCGAGCGCTTCATCTCACCCCGCTTGGGCGGCACGATCTTTCCGTCCGTCGACGAAACCGGCCCTTTGCCTTCGGGCGCATTCAACAGCTTGATGCACTGCTGCATGATCTTCACCGACTGGCGCATCTCTTCCATGCGGATGAGATAGCGGTCATAGCAGTCGCCGTTCTTGCCAACCGGAATGTCGAAGTCGAGTTCCGAATAGCACTCATAGGGCTGCGACTTGCGCAGGTCCCAGGCAGCTCCGCTCCCGCGCACCATCACGCCGGAGAAGCCCCAGGCGAAGCATTCCTCCAGATCGACAACGCCGATATCGACATTGCGCTGCTTGAAGATGCGGTTGTTGGTCAGCAGGCCCTCAATGTCGTCGAGCACTTTCGGGTGCGTCTCGCAGAAGTGCTCGATGTCGTCGATCAGGTCCTGCGGCAGGTCCTGGTGAACACCACCGGGGCGAACATAAGCAGCGTGCATGCGCGAACCGGAGGCGCGTTCATAGAACACCATCAGCTTCTCGCGCTCTTCAAAGCCCCACAGCGGCGGGGTCAGTGCGCCCACGTCCATCGCCTGCGTGGTGACATTCAGGATGTGCGACAGAAGCCGGCCGATCTCGGAGTACAGCACCCGAATGAGCTGGCCGCGGCGCGGCACGGTGATGCCAAGCAGCTTCTCCACGGCCAGCGCGAACGCGTGTTCCTGGTTCATCGGGGCCACGTAGTCGAGCCGGTCGAAATACGGCACCGCCTGAAGGTAGGTCTTCTGCTCGATCAGCTTTTCGGTGCCGCGATGCAGCAGGCCGATGTGGGGGTCAACGCGCTCGACCACCTCGCCGTCCAGTTCCAGCACCAGGCGCAAAACGCCGTGCGCCGCCGGGTGCTGCGGGCCAAAGTTGATGTTGAAGTTTCTGACCTGTGCTTCAGCCATCTGACTTCGCCTTTTCATCGCCGGGCAGCACATAGTCAGTGCCTTCCCACGGGCTCAGGTAATCGAATGTGCGGAACTCCTGCACCAGCTTGACCGGCTCGTAGACCACTTTCTTCTTTTCGTCGTCGTAGCGCACTTCGACGTGGCCGGTGACCGGGAAGTCCTTGCGCAGCGGATGACCGGCAAAGCCATAGTCTGTCAGGATGCGACGCAGGTCCGGGTGGCCGGAGAACAGGATGCCATAGAGGTCAAATGCCTCACGCTCGAACCAGTTCGCTGCCGGAAAAACATCGACAGCGCTTGGCACCGGCGTGTCTTCGTCGGTCATCACCTTCACGCGGACCCGCGTGTTCTGATACGGGCTCAGCAGATGGTAGACCACGTCGAAACGCTTCTCGCGCGCCGGGTAGTCCACGCCGGAGATATCGATAAAGCAGACGAACCGGCAACTGGGATCATCGCGCAGGAAGCGCAGCACATTGATGATGTGGTCCGCATCCACCGTGACGTTGAGTTCGCCACGTTCGATCGAGTACGCCACGCCCAGCTCGGACAGTTCGCCGGCGATGTGTTCGCCCAGATCAAGCAGTGTTTCGTCCATCGTGTCCTGCCCCGCCATCAGCGCTCAATCGTGCCTGTGCGGCGGATTTTCTTCTGCAATTGAAGAATGCCGTACACCAGCGCCTCCGCCGTGGGCGGGCAGCCTGGAATGTAGATGTCGACCGGCACGATGCGGTCGCAACCACGCACCACCGAGTAGGAGTAGTGATAGTACCCGCCGCCATTGGCGCATGACCCCATCGAAATCACATAACGCGGCTCGGGCATCTGGTCGTAGACCTTGCGCAGCGCCGGCGCCATCTTGTTGGTCAGCGTGCCAGCCACGATCATCACGTCCGACTGGCGCGGAGAGGCGCGCGGTGCAAAGCCGAAGCGCTCAACGTCATAGCGTGGCATCGAGGCCTGCATCATTTCCACTGCGCAGCATGCCAGGCCAAACGTCATCCACATCAAAGAGCCGGTGCGCGCCCAGTTGATCAGGTCGTCACTGGTTGTGACCAGAAAGCCCTTGTCCGCAAGCTGGTCGTTGACGGAGGTGTAGAATGCTTCCTGCTCGGGTGTCAGCACTGCAGGTGCGGCTGCCGCTGCAGTCAGCGGATTGCCGTTCTTGTCGATCAATCCCATTCCAGAGCTCCCTTGCGCCACTCATAGACGAACCCGATGGTCAATACGCCCAGGAAGATCATCATCGACCAGAAGCCGAACACACCGACCTCCTTGAGTGAAATCGCCCACGGAAACAGGAACGCCACCTCAAGATCGAAGATGATGAAAAGGATCGCCACCAGATAGAACCGGATGTCGAATTTCATGCGCGCATCATCAAATGCGTCGAAGCCGCATTCGTAAGCTGACATCTTTTCCGGATCAGGCCGGCGGATGGCAATCACGAAGGCGGAGGCCATCAGTGCGATGCCCAGACCGATGCAGATACCCATGAAAATAACGATGGGCAGGTAGTTCTGGAGAAGCTCCGGCATTTTTCACTCCAGACACGGCAGCGGAGCGCCCGTCCCGCCGTATCTCCTCGCAAATCGACAGATGTCGTTGTAGTGGGTGGTACCGCAGCGACCGAGGCCTTGCAAGCCTGAATCCCGGTTCATACCACTAGTGGAATTGTGTTTTACCCAGTGGACCAAGCCATGTCAGACGAAAGTCTATCGCATTGAACGCATGCCGCATTCCAAAGGTGAATGAGCGACGCTACGGCAGCCGGAAGCCTGGCAATTCATGAGGGAGAAAATGGCGCGAGTGACGGGGCTCGAACCCGCGACCTCCGGCGTGACAGGCCGGCACTCTAACCAACTGAGCTACACCCGCGCGATGTAAGCAAGGCCGCCGCAGTGGCTGGCGTTGCGTTGGTGATGGGTGGATTACTCAGTTCGCTGGTGCAAGTCAAGCGGCGAGACGCGGTCCCGGGTGATAAAACTTGCCGCGCCCCTGCCCCGTTCAGGATTGCTTTCGTGCCGTCACTTCAATCTCGATCTTCATGGCGGGGTCCGCCAAACCACAGCTGAGCATCGTTGCGGCTGGACGCGCCTCACCAAACCACTTGCGCAGGACCGGCCAGCACGGTTCAAAGTCATCCCGGTTGGGCACGATGTAATGCACCCGAACCACGTCTGCCATGGCTGAACCGGCCTGTTCCAGCGCGTCAGCAATGTTGCGGCAGCACTGGTCCGCCTGCTCCACCACGTCGGTCGATATGGTCATTGTGGCGTAGTCGTAGCCGGTGGTGCCGGCCACGAACACCCAATCCCCATCCACAACGGCGCGTGAATATCCGATCTGCTCTTCAAATGTCGACCCGGACGAGATGCGCTGGCGCGTCATGCGTCCTTGTCCTTCCTGCGGATATTGAGCTTTGGCGCGTCATTGAGAACACGCACCTCGCGTTGCGGGAACGGTATGGAGATACCGTTGGACTTCAGTGTGCGCCAGATGACCATCAGGATATCTGCTGAAAACCGGTTCTTCCCGTCATCGAGGCCATTGCACCAGAACTCCACCGCCAGGTTGATTCCGGAATCACCAAAGCCACGCAGTTCCACATCGGGCGCTTCAGGATCGCTCAGCACATCAGGGTGCGCAGCAACGGCCTCGGCGATCACGCGCACCACCTCGTCCAGGTCGCTCTCGTAGGCAACAGAGAACTCCACCTCGTAGCGCTGGCGCGGATCATCACGCGTCCAGTTCTCGAAGCTGGTGGTGATGAACTTCTCGTTCGGCACCATGATTTCCTTGCCGTCGAACGTCTCCAGCGTGGACGAACGCATGTTGAGTTCTTTCAGGATGCCGGCACGTCCGTCTTCCAGCTTGATGTAATCACCCACACCGATGGAGCGTTCCAGCAGGATGATTATGCCGGAAATGAAATTCGAGGCGATCTGCTGGAGGCCGAAGCCGAGACCTACACCCACCGCGCCGCCAAACACTGTCAGTGCGGTCAGGTCCAGTCCGAGGATCTGCAACAGCAAAATGAAAACGACAATGAACAGGAATATCTCGAACAGCTTGGCAAACAGTTCCTTGGTCGCCTTGTCGAGGTCCTTCTGGTTGCGGATAGCGCGTTGGCCCGCCGTTGTAGATATGCGACCCAGCCAGAACAGCAGCCCCCCGAAGACAGCAGCCTTCACAAGAAAGTACAGTGACAGCCGGATATTGCCGACTTCCAGCGAAACGCCGTCGAGAAAGGCCACTGTCTCGTCCCACCAACCGAACACCTGTAGCGTGGCGATGGGAATGCAAACGTAGATGGCAGCACTGCGCACCAGCGAGTGAGTGATGAAACGATTGATAGTGGCATAGAGCACCGCGATGACGCTGACCGATTGAGCCAACCGGACCAGCCACGCCGTGCCCACGGTAGCCAGGCAGACCTGGATCGCAACAGCCAACGCGAACACCGCGATAACCGGAAACAGCAGGTCCTTCAATGAATGAGCAAAGTTCAGCCAGCGGGCATACCTGTGATCCTCGCCCACAGGCTCGCGCAGCACCGGCACCCGCTTGCGCAACTGACCGGCGATGATGCGTGCCAGCAGCACTGCAACCAGGACTGCACCGACTTGCGCATAAAACTGGGGGGATGTCGCCCACTGAACGAGTGTTTCCAGCAAGGCTTGGCCGTGGGCCTTGAGTTCATCTACCGTCAGCGGCATTAAGGCCCCCGATCACTCGAGTAAAGGCGTGGTGGGCGGTGACAGGCTCGAACTGCCGACCCTCTCGGTGTAAACGAGATGCTCTACCAACTGAGCTAACCGCCCTCACGTAGTCGGAGTGAACCGTATGTAGCGCCGAGCAGCCTGCTCGGCAAGCGTCTTGACGCTGACGATGGCAAAAAAGAAATCGGCCCCGCGCCTGTTCTGAAGGGGACGCGAGGCCTGATTTGGGCCAAGGTGCCGCGGACCGCTATCGCGTCCGCAACCTCATGCCGGAATGGCTATCAGCCGTTCACAGCTTCCTTGAGCACTTTGCCAGCCTTGAACTTGGCGTTCTTGGAGGCCGGAATATCGATTGCGCGGCCGGTGCGCGGGTCACGACCGGTCGAAGCAGCGCGCTGGCTCACGGAGAATGTGCCGAAGCCGACGAGGCGCACATCATCACCCTGCATCAGGGCCTTCTGGATGTTCGCGAGCGTTGCCTCGATGGCCTCACCGGCCTCGCCCTTGGAAAGCTTTGCGTCGGCAGCAACTTTCGCAATCAGGTCGTTCTTGTTCATGTGAAGGGTCCTTTCACTTCATGAGAATCGATTTACGCGGGTACGCACAAATGTTGTGCAGAGAAAATCGCGGAATTTCGGGATTTATTGCAAGCCCTGCCTTGGAGAAGGCAAAAAAGCTTCGTAGTTACATGACGTTATCAAGAACCCGAAATACGGCAGAAAACTGCCGATTTCGCGATTTTGTACATTTCGGGCATCTTGCGATTCGCGGAACTCATTGATTCCAAATCACTTTCGCGACGCCTCCCAAATGAAATGGTTAACAAACCATTAACAAAAAGCCGGACCCACGCGGGATCCGGCCAATTGAATACTGCAGTGTTGCAGAGGTGTTAGTGCGCCGTAACGCCCTCGCCGGCCTTGGCTGCATCTGCCGCCGCCTTGGCTGCGGCTTCCTCGGCAGCCTCGTCCCATTCAACGGGTTCGGGCTTGGAGACAAGCGCATGTTCAAGCACCTGTTCAACCCGGCTCACCGGAACGATTTCCAGACCGTTCTTCACGTTGTCCGGGATCTCGGCAAGATCCTTGGCGTTCTCTTCGGGAATAAGCACCTTCTTGAGGCCACCGCGCAGGGCTGCCAGGAGCTTTTCCTTGAGGCCACCAATGGGCAGCACCCTGCCCCGTAGCGTGACTTCGCCAGTCATGGCGATATCGCGATGCACCGGAATGCCGGTCAGCACAGACGTGATCGCCGTGACCATGGCAATACCGGCCGACGGGCCATCCTTCGGCGTAGCACCCTCGGGCACGTGCACGTGGATATCCTTCTTGTCGAAGGTTGGCGGCTTGACGCCAATGTCGGTCGAGCGCGAGCGCACGTAGCTGGACGCAGCCGAAATCGACTCCTTCATCACGTCGCGCAGGTTGCCGGTCACCGTCATCTTGCCCTTGCCCGGCATCATGACGGCTTCGATGGTCAGCAGTTCGCCACCAACCTCAGTCCAGGCAAGCCCGGTGACCACGCCAACCTGGTCTTCCAGCTCGGCCATGCCATAGCGATACTTCGGCACGCCCAGGAAGTCGTCCATGTTCTTGGCGGTGATCTTGACCTTCTTCTTCTTGCCCTTGGCCATGACCAGTTCCTTGGTCGCCTTGCGGGCAAGCGTGTTGAGCTCGCGCTCCAGGTTACGCACGCCCGCCTCACGGGTATAGCGGCGCACCACTTCGGTCAGGCCATCGTCGGTCAGTTCGAACTCGCTCTTGGAGAGACCGTGATTCTCGAGCGCCTTGGGCAGCAGGTGCCGGCGGGCAATTTCGAACTTCTCGTCCTCGGTGTAACCTGCAATGCGGATGATCTCCATGCGGTCCATCAGCGGAGCGGGAATATTCAGCGAGTTGGCCGTCGTTACGAACATCACGTTGGACAGGTCGTATTCCACCTCCAGGTAGTGATCCATGAAGGTTGAGTTCTGTTCCGGATCCAGCACCTCAAGCAAGGCTGAAGACGGATCACCACGGAAGTCCATGCCCATCTTGTCGATCTCGTCGAGCAGGAACAGCGGGTTGGACTTCTTTGCCTTCTTCATCGACTGGATGACCTTGCCGGGCATCGAGCCGATGTAGGTGCGGCGGTGACCACGGATTTCGGCCTCGTCACGCACACCGCCCAGCGACATGCGCACATATTCGCGGCCAGTCGCCTTGGCGATTGACCGGGCAAGCGAGGTCTTGCCGACGCCGGGAGGCCCAACAAGGCAGAGGATCGGTCCACGCAGCTTGTTGGCGCGTGCCTGAACGGCGAGATACTCAACAATGCGCTCCTTGACCTTCTCCAGACCATAGTGATCCGATTCCAGCACCTTCTCGGCGTGCGGCAGATCGTTTTTCACGCGGGACTTCTTGCCCCACGGAATGGACAGCAGCCAGTCGAGGTAATTGCGCACGACCGTCGCCTCGGCGGACATCGGCGACATCTGCTTCAGCTTCTTGAATTCGGCGTTGGCCTTCTCGCGGGCTTCCTTGGTCAGCTTGGTCTTGCGGATGCGCTCTTCCAGCTGAGCCATCTCGTCATTGTCGTCGCCGTCACCGAGTTCCTTCTGGATGGCCTTCATCTGCTCATTCAGATAGTACTCGCGCTGGGTTTTCTCCATCTGGCGCTTGACGCGCGAGCGGATGCGCTTTTCCACCTGCAGAACCGAGATCTCGCCTTCCATCAGGCCATAGACCTTCTCGAGCCGGCGTGCCACGGAAGCGGTTTCCAGCAGCTCCTGCTTCTCGGATATCTTGATCGCCAGATGTGCTGCAATCGAATCGGCCAGCTTGGCGAAGTTGTCGATCTGGGTGATCGAGGCAACGGCCTCCTGCGGCACCTTCTTGTTCAGCTTCACATAGCTTTCAAACTGGGTCACAGCGGTGCGGGCCAGCGCTTCGGTTTCTTCGCCGTCCTCATCGGTGACAGCCATGATCGATGCGCGTGCCTCAAAGAACTCCTCACGGTCGGTATATTCTTCAACAGATGCCCGCTCGAGACCCTCCACCAATACCTTTACGGTGCCATCCGGCAACTTCAAAAGCTGCAGGATAGAGCCGACCGTACCGATGTCGTACATCTGCTCCGGTGTCGGATCATCGTCGGAGGCGTTCTTCTGGGCCACCAGCAGAATGCGCTTGTCCTCGCGCATCACTTCTTCAAGCGCGGCAATGGACTTTTCGCGCCCCACGAACAGCGGCACGATCATGTGCGGAAACACCACAATGTCGCGCAGTGGCAAAACCGCGAATACATCCTGGGAGGTCGCAGACTTCTTGTCCGTCATATCTTGTCCTTTCAGCCCGAAGTGCCCCCGTCAGGCAGCACTGCGCGCAACTTGCAGGCCTCGCGGGTACTCCACACAGGCCTGCGACCGTAAACTCAGCAGGAAATTCGCACGACGCCGTCACGGGACAGATGAGAGAGGGATCCCGCGCTTCAAGCATATCGGCGGATGCGACCACCAGCCAACCGTTTTCGAACACCACTTAGCCACGATTCGCCCGCAGCCTGCAGTCCCGTCCACATTGCATGGTAAATGGCTGTGGATGGACGGGGTTTCAACCCCCCCGGCCGGGGCTATTCCGCATCAGCCGCGTTGTGCAGGCAGGCGCGTTCCGTTGCGGTCTTCGACGAACAATTGCCCATTGTTCTCCACGAAGCTGTC
>JAWVYF010000037.1:0-15908 GCA_033722845.1 Anderseniella sp.
GGTTGCAACAGGGCTGCGTATAGCCGTTGCCGTGGCTGCAGCGCTGGGTACTTGCCTCAAGCCCCACTTTTTGGTGGTGCCGGTTGCAGTCGAACTGCTGGTGTTGGTTGTGATGCGCCGCCCGCTGCTGGCCATGCGTCTGGAAAACCTGGTGATGATCGCGACCGGCGTGGCCTATGTCGCCGCCGTTGTGGTTTTAGCACCGGGTTACCTGGGCGATGTGCTGCCTGCGGCCCTGCACAACTACGACGCCTACAATTCGACGGCGGGCGTGGTGCTGCGAAATGCAGCTATCGTGCTGGCCCTTCCGGTGCTGGCTGTCCTGGCCGGGCTGGCGCGCTGTCACGACGGCACGCTGCGCCGCTCGGGCTTCGTGATGCTGACGGCAGCTGCCGGGGCAGCCGTGGCAGCAGCGCTGCAGATGAAGGGCTGGCAGTATCACTGGTATCCCGCTCTTGCCCTGTCTGCAGCCGGGCTGGCGGTGCTGTTTGCCGGCCCGCGCAACCCGCAGTCCGGGCAGTTGATACCGGGTGTGCTGCTGGGATTGGCGATCGTGCTGTCGTTTGCACGGCCTGCCGTACTGCTGGCCGCCGATACCGTCATACGAGGTGGCACGCCAGACCGTGTTGCTGCGCTGGCACAGGCAATTGACGACGCACGTCCCGCAACGGGCGCGCGTCCGGTCGTGTTCGCCTATATCACGTCGCCCCGCGATGTGATGCCTGCGGTATTGATGGCAAATGCCAGATGGGCATCGACGGCCTGCTGCATGCACTTCGTGCCGGCCGCTGTGCGGGATGAACGAGGACTGACCAACCCTGATGCAGCGACGCGCGACATCCGCGCCCGCAATGCCCGTGATCAGATTGCCGGTGTCGTGGCCGACCTCAAGTCAGGCAGCCCCGCGCTGATCATTTTCGACGAAGCCCGCTACAAGCTGGGCTTTGGCGAGTTGAAGTACAGCTGGATGGCGGCAGCCGCCGCCGAACCGGAACTTGCCCGGTTGCTGCAAGGCTATCGCCCGGTTGGCGGTGTGGGTGATTTTGCCATCATGCAACGCCGCGACACGTTGAGCCTGAACCTCAAGCCGTCGCTGAACTAGGTGGTAGCGGCAAAGAACCCGGTGTGGATGAGATACAGCAGCACCGCGCCGAGGATCAGCCGGTAGATCACGAAGCTGGCCAGCGAGTAGCGCTTGACGATGGCCATCAGGAAAGCGATGGCCGCCAGTGCAGTGAAGAACGTCAGCACGCCGGTGAGGATGGCATCGCCTGAAATCGTGGCGCCCTCGGAGATGGCCTCGCCCAGCACCAGCACCCCGGCGCCAGCAATGGCCGGCACACCCAACAGGAACGAAAACCGTGCGGCTTCAGGCCGCTCAAAGCCAAGCGCGCGGGCTGCGGTCATGGTGATCCCGGAGCGCGACGTGCCGGGGATGATGGCAATGGCTTGCGCAATGCCAATCATCACAGCGCTGCCCAGGGTCATGCTTTCCATGCGCTTCAATGTGCTGCCGAACCTGTCGGCCAGATACATCAGCACGCCGAAGATGATGGCGTTCCAGGCGACGATTTCCGGTCCGCGCACTGCATCTATCAGGCCGGTTTTCTTGACGAACAGGCCAAACGCGACGGCCGGAATGGTGCCGGCCAGAATGAGCAGCGCCATGCGCCCGTGATCGGTCAGCTGCCCGCGCAATAGGTTCAGCCCGCCAATCGTCAGGTTGAGGATGTCGCGCCAGAAGTAGGCGATCACGGCGAGGAACGAGCCCATGTGCACCATGACGTCGACGATCAGACCCTGGTCGGGCCAGCCGGTGAGCGCGGGCACCAGGATAAGGTGTCCGGAAGAGGAGATCGGCAGAAACTCGGTGATGCCCTGGATGATTGCCAGCACGATGATCTGCTCAATCAGCATGTGAGGTCCCCTACGGTAACTGCCTTCACCCAGTTGTGGTCACAAGTCAGCGCTACTGGCATAAGTGCATCTGGTGGGCGAATCGCTGATTCCTCACCAATGCGAAAGCTCATAACAGATATGTTGGTAAATCCACATGGTTCGTCTGCTGCATTTTCCGCTTGATCCGTTTTCGCGCCGCATCCGAATGACGTTGTCCGAAATGGGCATCGATACCGAGCTGCTTGAAGAACGGCCATGGGAGGCGCGTGCCGATTTCATCGAACTCAACCCGGCCGCCACCCTGCCGGTGATGATAGACGATGACGGTACGGTGTGTGCAGGCGTTGAGGCGGCAGGGGCTCACCTCGACGAGACCCGTGCAGGCGACGGTGCTTCGCTGTGGGGTACAAGCCCGGAGCAGCGCGCCGAGGTGCGGCGGCTGGTGGCGTGGTTCGATGGCAAGTTCCATCACGAGGTGACGTCGCCGCTGCTGATGGAAAAGATTGTCAAGCGGTTCGTGCCGGCAGCGCAAGGCGGCGGCTCGCCCAACATGAACCGCGTGCGTTCAGCCACGGCGGCGTTGAAGGTACACCTGGGTTACATCGACAGCCTGACCGGCGTGCACAACCTGCTGGCCGGCAACAGCCTGACGGTCGCTGATCTGGCGGCGGCGTGTCATCTGTCGGTGGCTGATTATACCGGCGACATCGTGTGGGACGACGTGCCCGATGCGAAGGCCTGGTACCAGCGTATCAAGTCACGGCCCTCTTTCCGCCCGCTGCTGGCTGACCATGTGCGCGGGCTGACACCTTCGGCCAACTACGCGGAGCTGGATTTCTGATAGGCTCGCCGCCATGACGACGGCCACGCTGGAAAACAGGTTGCGCACCCGCGCCCTTAAGCTGGGGTTCGGGCAGGTGCGCATTACCCGCGCAACCCTGCCGGCGCAGGTGGGTGCGCGGTTGGATCAGGCTGTGGCTGACGGTTTTCACGGGTCGATGGACTGGCTGGCGGAAACCGCGCCGCGCCGCCGGTCGCCTGATGCCATGTGGACAGGTGCGCGCTCGGCCATCACGCTGGCGATGAACTATGCGCCGGACCTCGACCCGATGCAGCGGCTTGAGCAAGGCTCTACCGGCGTGATCTCGGTCTATGCGCTCAACCGTGATTATCATGATGTGATCAAGGGCAAGCTTAAGGAACTGGCTGGCTGGCTGGCCGCGCGCACGGGTGAGGACGTGAAGGTGTTCGTTGATACCGCGCCCTTGATGGAAAAACCGCTGGCCGCTCAGGCCGGGCTGGGCTGGCAGGGCAAGCACACCAACCTGGTCTCGCGCGAGCTTGGCTCGTGGTTTTTCATCGGCACCATTTTGAGCGCGGCAGAGCTGGCGCCAGACGAGCCGGAAAACGATCATTGTGGCACGTGCCGCTCGTGCCTTGATGTCTGCCCGACCAACGCGTTTCCCGCTCCCTACCGGCTCGATGCGCGGCGCTGCATTTCCTATCTGACCATCGAGCACAAGGGTCATATCGACGCCGAGTTCAGGAAGCCGATGGGCAACCGCATCTATGGCTGCGATGACTGTCTGGCGGTATGCCCGTGGAACAAGTTTGCCGGTGAGGCGAGCGAGGCAAAACTCATGGCTCGCGTTGATCTTGCCAGTCCGCCGCTGGCAGAACTGGCCGCGCTTGATGATACGAGGTTCCGCAAGCTGTTTTCCGGTTCGCCGGTCAAGCGGATCGGGCGCGACCGGTTTGTGCGCAACGTGCTGATCGCGGTCGGGAACTCCGGCAACGAGGCGTTGACTGATGTTGCGAAAGCGCGGCTGGACGACGCCTCGCCGCTGGTGCGGGCCATGGCTGTCTGGGCGCTGGCTCAACTTGTGCCGAAGGGCGAATTCACCCGCTTGCGCGACGAGCGCCTGGCGGACGAGACTGATGAAGACGTGAGAGGTGAGTGGCATGGCTGAGACGCGAAAGCACCTGTTCTGCTTCGGCTTTGGATACACGGCGCGAGAACTGGCCAGCCAGCTGCCACGCGACGAGTGGCAGATCACCGGCACCAGCCGGTCTGAGGAGGGCTGTGACAAGATCCGTGCGGCGGGCTTTGACGCCGTGCTGTTCGATGGCGAGACGCCGGTGGACGCCAGTGTGCTGGATGACGTGACCCATATGGTTCAGTCGATCTCGCCGGGTGCCGGTGGAGATCCGGTTTTGCGCCTGCATGGTGATGATCTGGCCGCACGGGCAGATCAGATTGCGTGGTTTGCCTATCTGTCGACCACCGGGGTCTACGGTGACCGTGGGGGTGATTGGGTGGATGAGGCGTCGCCACTTGAGCCGTCGACCTCGCGAGGCCACGCAAGGCTGGAGGCCGAGGCCGGCTGGTTCGGCATGCGCGAGGCGTTTGACCTGCCGGTACATGTGTTCCGGTTGGCCGGTATTTACGGGCCGGGCCGCAACCAGATCGAGAGCCTCAGGAACGGAACCGCCAAGCGCATCGTCAAGCCGGGCCAGGTGTTCAGCCGCATTCATGTCGAGGACATTGCAGGCATCCTGCGCGCCTCAATGACGCATCCCAACCCCGGCAGTGCCTATAACGTGTGTGACAATGAGCCGGCCCCGCCGCAGGACGTGGTCAAGTGGGCAGCACAGCTGATTGGCGTCGAACCGCCACCGGAAGTGGCGTTCGAGGATGCCGAGCTGTCCCCCATGGCGAAGAGCTTTTATTCGGAATCCAAGAAGGTCTCCAACGCGAAGGTGAAGGATGAACTTGGCTACGATTTCAGGTATCCGACGTTCCGCGAAGGACTGAAGGCGCTGGTCTAGCTGACGCCATCCGCCCTGGCACACAAGGCCTCGGCGGTTTCGACAAGGCGGGCGAGGTCGCGGTCTGTCGATAGCCGGTGGTCGCCGTGCTTGATCAGGTCGAAGCTGACATCATCTCCGCGCAAGGACTGGTAGACCTTCATGCCGTGGGCCCAGGGCACGTCCGGGTCTTCCTCGCCCTGCAGGATGCGCACCGGGCAGGGCACATCAAGACCTGCATCGAGCATCAGGTGCTGTTTGCCGTCCTCAATCAGGGCGCGGGTGATGACATAGGGCTCATCTGAATATTCCGACGGGCGTTCATACTTGCCCAGCCGCATCACTTCATCACGGAACTCATCGCCATACTTGTCCCACATCAGGTCTTTCGTCATGTCGGTGGCCGGTGCGATGAGAATGAGCCCGCCAAGCCGGTTCGTCTCTCCGGCTTCGATCAGCCGGCGCGCCAGCAGCATGGCAATCCAGCCGCCCATGCTCGAGCCGATCAACACGCGCTTGCCCGGAGCGTGGGCCTGGAACACCGCGTGGGCCTGGTCGAGCCAGGCGGAGATGGTGCCGTCCACAAAGGCGCCGCCGCTTTCGCCGTGGCCGGAATAGTCGAAGCGCACGAACGACCGGCTTGTCCGCTTTGCATGGTCTGCCAGCACCTCTGCCTTGGTGCCGCGCATGTCCGACTTGAAGCCCCCGAGCCAGAACGTGCCGCAGGCTTGATCCGGTGCCGGGGAGTTGCCATCTTGAATGAAGGCAATGTTCGTGCCGTCCGGCAAGGAGTGCATCAGGGCTTTCGGGCCGGCACCAGTGTTGTCGTCAGACACCTCAGTCACCTCTCAACATTGCTTGCAAAATCTGATAAGGGTGTTTAGGTGCGTTTTTGCACGATTTGAACCCCTCAGGCCATTTGCGCATAGCGGCGCGAAAGCCGGAATAAAAGGAGACTTGACCATTCGCAGACCGATGAACGGGCAAATGCCGCCCAAGGATGATGGACCGCGCGTCAACGACGCAATCACCAACGCTACCGTACTGGTGATCGACGATGAAGGCGAGAAGCGCGGCGTGATGAAGCTGGAAGCAGCGCTTGAGCTGGCATATGAGGCCGGACTTGACCTTGTTGAGGTGTCTCCGAACGCGGAGCCGCCGGTGTGCAAGGTCATGGACTATGGCAAGTACAAGTATCAGGCCCAGAAAAAGGCCAACGAGGCCCGCAAGAAGCAGAAGGTCATCGAGGTCAAGGAAATCAAGTTGCGGCCCGGCATCGACACGCACGACTATGACGTGAAGATGCGCGCCATGAAGCGCTTCTTTGAAGACGGCGACAAGGTCAAGGTGACGATGCGCTTCCGCGGCCGCGAGATGGCCCACACCGAGCTGGGCTTCGACCTGCTCCAGAAGGTGAAGTCTGACACCGAGGAAATCGCCAAGGTGGAGTACGAGCCGAAGATGGAAGGCCGCCAGATGATCATGATTCTGGCACCCCGCTAGAAGCGGCAGGTCATTCAAACAGGCAGATCAGGGCCGGGGCCGTTTGGCTCCGGCTTTTGTTTTTGATAAACGTCAAGATTGTCCGGGGGCAAAGCTGTTACGGACGTAAAGCCATGGACGGGACTTCGGAAACTGCCTGGAAAACCGCCTGGATTACCGGCGGCGGATCAGGCATCGGGCGCGAACTGGCGCTGGCGCTGGCAGGCAAGGGTGTTAGCGTTGCAGTTTCCGGCCGCCGCAAGCAACCGCTTGAAGACCTCGCCCGGACCAACCCGCAAATTCATGCCTTTCCGCTCGATGTGACCGATCCGGAAGCCTGCCGCGCTGCGCACCAGAATGTTGCCGGCAGTCTTGGTGAGCCGGACCTCGTCATCATGAGTGCGGGTATCTGGCAGCTGATGGACGTGGCAGATTACCCGGCTGACGAGCTTCGCCGAGTCATGAACGTGAACTATTTCGGCACTGTGAATGTGGCTGCCGCCTGCCTTCCTTCAATGCGCGAAAGGCGCAGTGGCCAGCTGTGCTTCATGGGATCGGTTGCGGCCTATCGCGGCATTCCGCGCACCGGTGCATATGCACCAGCCAAGGCCGCAGTGATTGCCCACGCCGAAGCGCTGCGTACAGATGCAGGACAATTCGGCATCGGTGTGAGTGTGGTCAATTGCGGCTTCGTCAACACACCGATGTCAGCCGGCAATGACTTTGACATGCCGTTCATCGTTGAACCGGACTACGCCGCAGCAAGAATTCTCGACGGGCTTTCGCGCAATCGCTTCGAGATCAGCTTTCCGTGGCATCTTATGCTGGTCATGAAACTCATGCGCGTGCTGCCCTATGCAGCCTACTTTGCGCTCATTGACCGGTTCGTGCAACGCGGGCCGTTTGGTCTTGGCAGTCCTCCCAAGCGCTGAAGCCGCCCGTATTAAATTTGCAGGCGAACCCGGCAACGGCGATTGACTCAGGAAAAATTCCGGACATATCATTAGCACACAAACAAGTTGTCTGGAGGTGTCATGTCCGGGTATGCGCAGCCAACTTCGCTGGATGAAGCGGTATCGCTTCTCGCGGGCGGCGGCTGGACAGTGCTTGCCGGTGGCACCGATGTTTACCCTGCACTTGGCGAAGACCCGGTCACGCAGCCGCTGCTTGATGTGAGCCGTATCGACGCTCTGCGCGGCATTCATCTGACACCTGATGGCGCGATCCGGATCGGTGCGCTGGCCACCTGGACCGACATCGTCCGCGCCGACCTGCCGGCCGCCTTCGACGCGCTGAAACAGGCAGCGCGTGAGGTGGGCTCGGTGCAGATACAGAACCGGGCCACGTTGGCCGGCAACCTGTGCAATGCCTCACCGGCGGCCGATGGCATGCCGCCGCTGCTGGTGCTGGATGCGCTGGTTGAACTGAACCGTGCCAACGGCAAGCGGCTGGTGCCCCTTAAAGACTTCATCCAGGGCAACCGGCAGACGGTGCGCGCCGACACTGAGCTTGTCACCGCGATCCACATTCCGGCGTCTGCTCTCGATGGCCAGTCGGCGTTCTTCAAGTTGGGGTCGCGCCGCTATCTGGTGATCTCGATTGCCATGATCGCTGCGCGGCTGGCGGTAGATGAGAACGGGCTTGTCACCGATGCTGCCGAGGCGGTGGGTGCCTGCTCGGCGGTAGCTCAACGTTTGCCGAAGCTCGAAGCGGCCCTGAAAGGCCAGCCAGCAGAGGCGGCGGCGAGGATTGCCACGCCTGAACACCTTGATGTCTTGTCGCCGATCGATGACGTACGCGCACCAGCCGCCTACCGTCTGGATGCCGCTTTGGAAGGTGTGCGCCGAGTGCTGGCGGCGGCAGCGGGAGGGCGGCTGGCATGAACCGGCACATGCCCGCACCTGCAATCTCTTTCACGGTCAATGGCCGCGAGATCGATATCACGTCTGCCCCGCATGAACGGCTGTCCAATGTGCTGCGCACCGAACTGCAGTTGACCGGCACCAAGGTTGGTTGTGATGCCGGCGACTGCGGGGCCTGCACCGTGCTGGTGGATGGCGCACCCGTGTGCGCCTGCATGACGGCGGCGGCACAGGTGGCCGGCAGCGAAGTGACAACGCTTGAGGGCTTGTCGGCGGATGGCCGGCTGACCCGGTTGCAGGATGCCTTTCTCGAGTTTGGTGCAGCCCAGTGCGGTATCTGCACACCTGGCATGCTGATGAGCGCCGCCGCCTTGCTGGACATGACCCCAGCACCGACGAAACAGCAGGTCGAGGATGCACTGGGCGGCGTACTTTGCCGCTGCACCGGCTATGCCAAGATCGTCGACGCGGTGCTGTTTGCGGCGGGCTCCAATGCCGTGCGCGCACCCTCGCAAGCGGGCAGGTCCGTTGGCCAGCCGATCCGCCGTGTCGATGGAACGCCCAAGGTGGATGGCCGCGAAAGCTTCGGTGCGGACGGCATTCCGTCGGATGCGCTGATGGTGAAGGTGATCCGCTCGCCACATCATCATGCCCGCTTCGAGATTGGCGATACAGATGGTTTCGTGAACGCCCGTGACGGCCTTGTCGCCGTAATGACGGCAGCCGACATCCCCGGCACCAACCTGCATGGCGTGATTCCGTCGTTTGCCGATCAGCCGGTGTTTGCAGAAGGGTTGGCGCGCCATCGCGGCGAGGCCATTGCCATGGTGGTTGGCGAGCGTTCAGCGATTGCTGCGCTAAAGGCCAGCGACTTCCCTGTGACGTGGGAGGTGCTGCCTCATGCGCTCACGCCAGCCGAGGCGCTGAAGGACGGCGCACCGCTGCTGCACCAGAACCGGGCCGGCAACGAGATGGTGCGCGGCCTGGTGCAGAAGGGCAACGTGGATGACGGGCTGGCGGCAGCCACCCATGTGGTCGAGCAGTCATACTCAACGCCGTTTATCGAGCACGGTTATATCGAGCCGGAAGCAGGCTGGGCGGTGCGCGAAGGTGACACGGTCATCGTTCATGGCAGCACCCAGGCCCCTCACATGGACCTTGAGGCTACCGCCCAGATCATGGGCCTGCCCGAAGACAACGTGCGGATTGTGCCGTCGGCCTGTGGTGGCGGGTTTGGGTCCAAGCTGGATATCTCGTTCCAGCCTTACATCGCCCTGGCCGCGTGGAAGACGGGCCGGCCGTGTGGCATTGTCTATACAAGGCAGGAGTCGATGCGCTCGACCACCAAGCGCCACCCCAGTGAAATCACCCTGAAGGCGGGTTGTGACGCGCAAGGCCGGATCACCGGGTTTGATTTCGAGGGCACGTTCAACACCGGGGCCTACGCAAGCTGGGGCCCGACCGTGGCAAACCGTGTACCGGTCCATGCATCAGGCCCGTTTTTCGTGGAGAACTATCGTGCCCGCTCGCTGGCCGTGCACACCCATTGCCCGCCATCCGGCGCGTTCAGGGGCTTCGGCGTACCGCAATCGGCAGTGGCGCAGGAGTGCGTGTTCGACGAGCTGGCCGACTTGGCCGGGGTCGACCGGCTGGAGTTCCGCCTGATCAATGCGCTGGATGACGGCCTGCCGACCGCAACGGGTCAGGTGTTTGCATCGGGTGTGGGCATCAAGGCGTGTCTTGAGGCGTTGCGCGAGCCTTACTCGAAGGCGCGTGAAGCCGCTGAGGCCTTCAACAGGACCGGTGGCCACCTGAAGAAGGGTGTCGGGCTCGGCACCTGCTGGTATGGGTGCGGCAATACCTCGTTGCCCAACCCGTCGACCATGAAGGTCGGCATCGATGCAGACGGGACGGTGTGGCTGCATCAGGGCGCAATGGACATCGGCCAGGGTGCCAGCACGGTAATGACGCAGATCATGGCCGATGCGCTGGGCGTGGGCGCAGATACGATCCGGCTCAAGTCCGGCGACACCGCGATCACGCCCGACGCCGGCAAGACCTCTGCCTCACGCCAGACATTTGTGTCGGGCAATGCCACCCGGCTGGCCGGCGAAGCCCTGCGCGAACAGCTCATGCGCCATGCCAATGTGGCGGCGGATGCGGCAATCCGTTTCGAATCCGGAACGATTGTTCTGACCGATGGCAATGGCGAACGGCGTATCGAACTCGCTTCACTTGAAGCTGACGGCGAGGGCTACGTTTTCAAGGCGCAGGAGACCTACGATCCGCCCACTTCCCCGCTGGATGAAAACGGTCAGGGCGAGCCCTATGCGGTGTTTGGCTATGGCGCGCACATGATGGAGCTGACGGTGGACACACGCCTCGGCACGGTGAAGCTGGACCGGCTGACGGCGGCACATGATGTGGGCAAGGCGATCAACCCGTTGCTGGTGGAAGGCCAGATCGAAGGCGGTGCTGCGCAAGGCATCGGGCTTGCGCTGATGGAAGACTATCAGCCGGGCCGCACCGAGAACCTGCACGATTACCTGATCCCCACGTTCGGTGACATGCCGGAGGTGAAGTCGATCATTGTGGAGGTGCCGGACCCGCACGGGCCGTATGGCGCGAAGGGCTTGGGCGAGCACGTGCTCATCCCTACCGCACCGGCGATACTGAACGCCATTCGCGATGCCACCGGTGCAAGCGTGCGTCACCTGCCGGCCACGCCCGACAAGGTGCTGGCGGCCATCCGGGCGAAGGAGGCGGGCAATGGCTAGTCCGGCAAGACAGGGCGACAAGATCCGCTGCGATGCATGCCCGGTCATGTGCTACATCGCGCCGGGCCGCTCTGGCGCATGTGACCGCTATGCCAATGACGACGGCGAATTGGTCCGCGTTGATCCGCTGGTGATCATTGAGAGGACGAAGGCGCAAGGCGGCGAGCTGGTGCCGTTCCTCGACCGCGGCGCAGACTGGGACGGCGAGATCATCAACCCTGACGACAGCTTCATCACCGCCATTGGGGCCGGCACCACCTACCCGGATTACAAGCCCGCCCCGTTCATCGTCTCGCGTGAGGTTGAGGGTGTCGACATGATCACCGTGGTGACGGAAGGCATCTTTTCGTACTGCGGCGTGAAGGTGAAGATCGACACCGACCGGCACCTTGGGCCGGAGCGCGCGCTGGTGCGGGTGGATGGCGAGCCGATCGGCCATGTCACCACCGCAGAATATGGTTCGCAGATGCTGTCGCTGGGTGGCGTTCATCACCTGACCGGTGGCGGCAAGAAGGAAGGCCGTGTGACCTGCGCATCCCTGCTGGACCTGTGCAACGGCAAACCGGTGGAAGTCACCATTGACGAAGGCTCCACCGTGGTGATCGAGGCCGGCAAGCCGCCCATCGTCAACGGCGTCAAGGAAGAGCGCATGCGGGTCGGCTGCGGTTCGGCCACGGTCGGCATGTTCGCCTCGCAATGGCACGGGCTGGTCGATGAGGTGGTGGTGGTGGACGACCACATTACCGGCGTGATCTCCGAACATCAGGCCGGCAAGGTGATCGGCTGGGAGCCGACCGGCATCAAGATCAAGGGCCGTCGCTCCACACCCGGACGCTACTTCCAGGTCGCCGAGCCCGGCACCGGCTGGGGCGGTACGGACATTGATGATCCGCTGGTCATCCTGGGTGAGTTTGATGCCAAGGTGGCAAAGCCCGGCCAATCGCTGCTGATGGTCTCCACCACGGGTGAGCAGTTCGCATACTATGAGCTTGACGATGACCTGAAGCCGCAGAAGAAGGACATGCCGGAACGGCTGATGAAGTCTGTCCGGCTGATCGAGGAGAACTGCGAACCGGCCCTGTGCACGGTGCTGTTCATGGGTGGTGCAGGCGGCTCGCTTCGCGCCGGCGTAACGGAAAATCCTGTCAGGTTGACCCGGTCGGTCAAGGATACGCTCACCCGCATTACCTGCGGTGGCGCACCGGCCTATGTCTGGCCCGGTGGCGGCATTACCATCATGTCCGACGTGACGCTGTTGCCGGAAAACGCCTTCGGCTATGTGCCGACGCCGGCACTGGTTGCGCCCATCGAGTTTACCATGCGGCGCGAGGACTATGAGGCGTTGGGCGGGCACATGAAGCACGTCATGCCGCTGGCCGATGCGCGCGCCGGCAAGAAGGCTATCCAGAACGATCACATTCTGGCGGGCAAGAAAGAGGCATCCTCGAAACACGGCGTGCCGTGGCCGACCGATGAGCGCCACTTCGGATGGTCCGGTTCGGGCCGCAAGGCGGAGGACAGCGAATGAGCATTCATGCTGCCCTTCTGCCGGATGGCAAGCGTTTGCACCTGCAGCACGGACCCATCGACCTGATCATCGGGGCTGATGGGGACGCGGCTGAAGTGCGCCGTGCATACATGGCCGCGCGTGCCCGGTTTGACACGGTGCTGACGCGGCTGGTGGAAGAGTTGCCTGTGCTGCGTTCGCAGATGACGAAACAGGGCCTGCCGCTCGAAGGGCCGGTAGCGCGGCGCATGGCGCACGCGGTGCAAGCCTGTTGGCGCGAACAGGTAACACCCATGGCCGCCGTGGCGGGCAGTGTGGCCGACGAGTTGCTGGACGCCATGCTAGCGGCGGCGAGCTTGCGCCGGGCTTACGTCAACAATGGCGGCGATATTGCGCTCTATCTGGCGCAAGGCCAGCGGTTCTCCATTGCCTCGGCAAACGGGCACGTGTCGGTTGCCGCTGGCGACGGCGTTGGCGGCATCGCCACCTCTGGCAGGCACGGCAGGTCGCATTCGCTGGGCATTGCCGACAGTGTGACGGTGCTGGCGCGCACTGCGGCTGCGGCCGATGTGGCAGCAACGCTGATCGCCAACGCAGTTGACCAGCCCGGTTCGTCAAAGGTGATGCGCGTGCCGGCGTGTGAGCTTTCACCCGACAGTGACCTGTGCGACCGGCTGGTGACAGTGGACGTGGCACCACTTGAAGATGCCGAGACCGCAGATGCATTGGCGCGCGGGCTTGAAAAAGCGAAGGAATTCCAGCGCCGGGGCTTGATCATTGCCGCCACTCTGGGCCTCAATAACAAGGTGCTGGAGCTGGAACCCTGCACTCGTGTCGAAGGAGTTGCCGTTCATGCCTGAGGTGAAGATCAGAAAGTCGCTGATCGGCGTGGAGGACATTTTCCACGAACGCGGTCCCGTGGCTGACAAGCCGCACCGGCGCGGTTTCATCGTCAAGGTGATCGAGAACCCTTATGCCGGGCGCTATGTCGAGGACATCCAGCCGTTCATGGATGATCTCAAGCCTCTCGGCATGGCCATGGCGCAAGAACTGATCGACGCAATGGGTGTGCCGCCCGAAGGCATTGAAGGCTATGGCAAGGGTGCCATCGTGGGTGAGGATGGCGAGATCGAACATGCCGCGTTGTGGCATGCGCCAGGTGGCTATTCGATGCGCGAGCACATTCCCAACTCCACGGCGATTGTGCCGTCGACAAAGAAGCTGGGCGGTCCGGGCACGCGGCTCGATGTGCCGGTGACACACGTACGCGCGTCCTATGTGCGTTCGCATTTCGATGCCATTGAGGTTGGCATCAACGATGCCCCGCGAAAGGACGAGATGGCGGTCATTCTGGTGATGACCACGGGGCCGCGCGTGCACAACCGCGCCGGGGGCCTCGCAGCGAAGGACATCAAGGGAGAGGACGGTCTGAGATGACGACAGCGAAGATCCGCAAGATCGCCGTGTTCGTGGACGAGATCCACACCGAGATGGGCAAGACCATCGATCCGCCGACGCGCCGGGCTGCTGCTGTCGCGGTGATCGAAAACCCGTTTGCCGGCAAATATGTTGACGACCTGTCGGAGCTGATGACCATCGGCGAAGAACTTGGCGGGCTGCTGGGTGAGCGCTGCGTGGCGGCTCTCGGCATCAGCCCGGCGCAGGCCGAAAGTTATGGCAAGGCGGCGATGGTGGGCGAGAACGGTGAGCTTGAGCATGCCGCTGCCATTCTGCATCCGAAGCTCGGCGCGCCTTTGCGCAAGGCGGTGGAGAAGGGTGCTGCCCTTGTGCCGTCTTCCAAGAAGCGAGGCGGCATGGGCCAGGTACTGGACGTGCCGCTTGGCCACAAGGACGCAGCCTACGTGCGCTCGCACTTCGACGGGATGGAAGTGCAGATCAATGATGCGCCGCGCGCTGACGAGATCATGGTGGCGGTTGCCGTCACCGACTCTGGCCGCCCGCTGCCGCGGGTTGGTGGATTGACCAAGGACGAAGCCAGGGGCGAGGATGGCTTGCGCTAGTCCGGGAGGGACATGACATGAAGTTCGTCAGGAACGCCTGGTATGTTGCTGGTTGGGCAAGCGAGTTTGGCCCGGACCTGAAACGCGCCACCATTCTTGGCGATGATGTCGTGCTTTACCGCACGGGCGAGGGCAAGGTGGCGGCATTGGAAGACCGCTGTCCGCACCGGCTGCTGCCGTTGTCCATGGGCCGCGTGGTCGATGGCAACGCTGTGCAGTGCGGCTATCACGGGCTGACGTTTGATACATCGGGCAAGTGCGTGCGCGCACCGGGTCAGGACAATGTGCCGGCGTGCTCGGTTCATGCCTATCCGGTGCACGAGAAGAACGACATTGTGTGGATCTGGATGGGTGAGCCGGCCAAGGCCGACCCTGCGGCGATCTTCGACCTGGCTGAATTCTCCGACCCGTCATGGCATGCCCATCAGGGCGACGCGCTGCATCTCAAGTCGCACTATCTCAACGTGGCCGAAAACCTGGTGGACCCGGCCCACGTGAGCTTCGTTCACCCGACCACGCTGGGCAATGCATCGTCGGAGGACGTTCCTGTCCATGCCGAGGTGGACGGCGAAGTGATCGTGGCCTGGCGCTGGATCCGGAATGCGCCGCCGGTTGGCTTCTTCCAGAAGTTCGGCAACTTCTCCGGCAATGTGGATCGCTGGCATTATTACTATCTGCACATGCCGTCCATCGCGGTGATCGACTTTGGCAGCGCCGATGCAGCGCTCAATCTGCCCGAGGACAAGCGCAATGAAGGCGTGCGGGTATTCGCGCTGCACTTCCTCACACCGGTCGATGAGAGCAACACCATCGATCGCTGGATGCACCTGCGCAATATCGCGACAGACGACGAGGCTGTGTCGGAAAGCATGGACGCAATGTTCCGTGTGGCATTCAATGAAGACAAGGAAATCCTCGAAGCAATCCAGCTTGAGGAGAACAAGGTACCCTTGCACCGGCCGGTCCGGCTGGCCATCGACAAGGGGCCAAACGTATACCGTGCGCGCATCCAGCGGATGCTCGAGGCGGAAGAGCAGGCGCGTGGAGCAGCCTGAGACAGGAGCGAGGGCAATCCGCCCTTCAGGAGTTAAAGGAAAGGGAGACGCATGAAACTGTTCAGATTAATCGCGGGGGCAATGGTTGCCGCTGCCGTGGGCCTGACGGCACTTGCCGCCCAGGCCGCCGAACCGATCAAGATCGGTGAAATCAACTCATACTCACGCCTGCCGGCATTTCTCGATCCCTACAAGAAGGGTTGGGAACTGGCGCTTGAGGAGGTCAATGCAGCCGGTGGCATCAAGGGCCGCCCGCTCGAGTTTGTCTATCGCGATGACACCGGCAAGCCCGGCGAAGCGGTAAAGATTGCCGAAGAGATGGTGTCGAAGGAAAACGTCACGCTGCTTGCCGGCACGTTCCTGTCTAACATCGGCCTGGCCGTGACCGACTTCGCCAAGCAGAACAAGGTGTTCTTCCTGGCAGCCGAGCCGCTGGCCGACGCGATAGTCTGGAAGTCCGGCAATCGCTATACCTTCCGGCTGCGCCCGTCCACGAC
>JAWVYF010000038.1:0-15080 GCA_033722845.1 Anderseniella sp.
CACACGATGTGGCAAAGCCGGTGCTGACGGTGCGCCAGAAGCGCATGCTGGCAGCGCGGCGCACACTAGCCTCGCGCGGGCTAAACGAGGCGGTGACGTGGTCGTTCCTGCCCGAGGCCCATGCAAAGTTGTTCGGCGGCGGGCAGCCGGAGCTACAGCTTGCCAACCCGATTTCGGTGGAACTGTCTGACATGCGGCCAAGCCTGATTGCCAACCTGGTGGCGGCAACCGGGCGCAACGTGGACCGCGGCCAGCAGACGGTCGCGCTGTTCGAGATGGGGCAGGCCTATGCCGGTGACAAGCCGGACGACGAAACACTGCGGGCAGCCGGCGTACGCCGCGGCCAGACCGGTGCACGGCACTGGGCAGAACGCCCGCGCGCTGTTGATGTGTACGACGCCAAGGCCGACCTGATGGCCGCGCTTGAAGCCGCCGGGGCACCGGTCGGTTCAGTTCAGGTGGCGCAGGGCGGGCCGGACTGGTTCCACCCGGGCCGGGCCGGCACGGTCCAGCTTGGGCCGAAGAACCAGCTCGGCTGGTTCGGCGAGGTACACCCCAAAGTGCTGCGTGAAATGGATGTGAAGGGTCCGCTGGTGGCCTTCGAGATGGTGATCGACAATATTCCCGAACCCAAGCAGTCAGCCACGGCGCGGCCTGCGCTGGAGGCGCTGGACCTGTTGCCGGTCAAGCGGGACTTCGCTTTCGTCGCGGATGCAACCGTGGCCGCGGACAAGTTCATCCGCGCAGCGAAGGGTGCCGACAAGGCGCTGATAACCGACGTGACGGTGTTCGACGTGTTCACCGGCGGCAACCTTGGCGAGGGCATGCGCTCGCTGGCGCTGGAGGTGACGCTTCAGCCACGCGACAAGACGCTGACCGACGAGGAGATAGACGCGGTATCCAAGGCGGTGGTCGAGAAGGTGACCAAGGCAACGGGCGCCACGCTCAGAGGCTGAGGTCTGGCGTCCCATTTTTCCGCAGGCAGCTTCTATCGTCATTCCGGCGAAAGCCGGAATCCATGCCTCACCACTCGCGCAACACTTCAGGCATGGACCCCGGTTTACACCGGGGTGACGGGAAGTTTTGGGAAAACTGTTGTCACGCTCGACCTTGGGCAGAGGGTCCAGCGGCATGGAGATCACCGGGTCACGGTCTGAGGACCGGCCCGGTGATGACGGTAAGGTTGGGGCTACGGCAGGAGACTTACTCCGCCGCCGCGACGCCTGTGCCGATGGGGCAGCTGATACCGGTGCCGCCGAGGCCACAATAGCCATTGGGGTTCTTGGCCAGGTACTGCTGGTGATACGCCTCGGCGAAGAAGAACTCCGGTGCCTCGATGATTTCGGTGGTGATGGACGGAAAGCCACGGGCATCCAGTGCGGCCTGATAGGTGGCCTTTGACGCAAGCGCTGCATCACGCTGGGCCTCGCTGGTCCAGTAGATGCCGGAGCGGTACTGGGTGCCCATGTCGTTGCCCTGCCGCATGCCCTGGGTGGGGTCATGGGCTTCCCAGAACACTTTCAGCAGCTCTTCATAGGATACCTTGGCCGGATCGTAGACCACCATGACCGCCTCGGCGTGGCCGGTGCGGCCAGAACAGACTTCCTCATAGGTTGGGTTGGGCGAAAGACCGGCAATGTTGCCCACCGCCGTTACCCAGACGCCCGGCACCTGCCAGAACTTGCGCTCGGCACCCCAGTAGCAGCCAAGTGCAAAATAGGCCGTCTCAGCCCCTTCCGGATAAGGGCCTTTCAGGGGATTGCCATTGACGAAATGGTTGCTTGCAGTCGGGATGGGCGTGGCACGGCCCGGCAAGGCTTCTTCAGGGGTGGGAAGTTCAAGTTTCTTGCGGGTGAATCCGAACATGACGGGCGGTCTCCTCTATCGGGACAAACACTCTAGCCGATATGTCGGAAAACACCCACGCCCTGACAAGGGTGCAGCCGTGATCAATGACATCAAGCTTGTGTGATGGCTGGTGTCAGCCTGCAGACGCAGGCTCTGCCCGGGCAACCCCGGGCTGCTGCCAGTTGCGCAGGAACGTGTTGAACTCAGCGGCTGGCATTGGCTTGCCATAAAGATAGCCTTGCGCATGGGTGCATCCGGCCAGACGCAGCAGCATGGCCTGTTCTTCGGTTTCCACACCTTCGCACACGGTCTCGAGCTTCAGGCCGTTGGCCAGTCCGAGCACGGCCTGAATGATGGGTTGGGACTTGGTGTCTTTCAGCATTTTGCGCACGAACGACTGGTCAATCTTGATCTTGTCGATCGGCAATTTGGCCAGATACTCAAACGAAGAGTGCCCGGTGCCAAAGTCGTCCAAGGCGATTTTCACACCGGCCGAGCGCAGGGCATTGATCTGGCTAACCACGAACTCGTGGTTGGTGAGCAAGCTCGTCTCAGTCAACTCGACGTGCAGCCTGTTGGCTTGCAGGCCGGTCTCGCCCAGCACCTGATTGATGATCTCGCTCATGTCGCTGAAGTCGAGCTGGACCGGCGATACATTGACCGCAACGCTCAGGTGTCGCGGCCACGACCGGGCTGCCTTGCAGGCCTCGGCCAGCACGAATTTGCCCAGCTTGTGAACGGCACCCGAGCTTTCTGCCACGGGAATGAACTCTGCCGGGGAAACATTTCCGAGCGCTTCGCTGGACCAGCGCAACAGGGCCTCGGCGCCAATTACAGACTTGTCTGACAGGCTGACCAATGGCTGGAAGTGAACCGACAGTTCGTTGCGCTCCAGCGCTTGCCAGAGGTGGCGTTCGACCAGACGGGTGCGGGCGATGTCTCGGGCCAGCACCGAGCTGAACCAGCCGATATTGTGGGCACCGCCACGGCGGACGATGTCGAGTGCCGACTCGGCGGCAGACAGCAGCGTTTCAGCCTGCCTGGTCACCTGCCAGCTGCCGGCCAGGCCAAGATTGAGGCGAAGCTGGATCTTGTGGCCGTCCAGTTCCAGCGGCTGCTCGACCTGTCCAAGCATGGCATCCGCGATGGCCTCGATGCGGGACCGGTCAGCGGACTTCGTCTCCATGAAGATGGCGAAGTTGCAGCCGTCCAGCCGAGACACACGCATGTTGTTGCCAGCGAAATAGGCCAGCCTGTTGGCGGTTTCAGTCAGCACGCGATCGCCCAGCGAGCGGCCAAAATTGTCATTGATGACGTTGAAGTGGCTGAGGCTGACGGCAATAACGGCTACGGGTTGCTCCTCATCATTGCGGTCCTTGCGCTGCAGCGCCTCGTCGAGAACCTCTACAAACGCCTCGCGGCGCATTGCACCAGTGAGCGGATCGCGCAAAGCAAGAAACTCGAGCCGGCTCGTCTTGTTGTGAAGGTCAGTGACATCGCGGGCCGTGATGCAGACAGCTGCGCGTTCTGCGGCTACCTTGCGCAGACCATCGATCTCGCTGCGCAACTGGGACGGTGCAATCACGTACTCGATGTAACGCCGGTCATTGGCACCAACTTCGATGGAGCATGTTTTCAAGCCGGTTTCGGCACCAACTCCATCGGCAATTGCGGCAAGCATGGCGGCAGCATCGCGCTGGATCTGTTCCGGCAGGGCAGATGCCATGTCGGTGCCGATCATGGTGTCTTCAAGCTCACCTGCAAACAGCTGCTTGGCCTGACTGCTGGCGAACTCGATCACGCCATCCTCGGAGGCCACGACAACGGCATCGAAGCTGTCTTCAAACACCTGACCGAGCACATTGCGATAGTTGTCGATGACCACCTTGGCCTGGGCGTTGCGCATTCTGCGGCCATCAAGCTCGACAGCAATGGCGGCCCCGGCCAGACACAGAAAGCCCAGCTGCACAGGCACGGTTTCAGCGATGATGGCATGATTGTCGTACAGCCAGAACCCGGCCCCCTCGACACCAATGGCTGCCATCAGCATGGCAATCAGAAACCATGACAGGCGAAGCCTTATGGACAGGACCGCGAGCACGAACAGCAGCGCAAGAGACAGCGCACCAGTAACCAGTTCTCCCGTCGGAACAGGAATGCGATTTTGCAGCAGGGTTTCTGCAGCGAGCATCTGCAACACTGAACCGGTTACGATGCCATGCACCGGCACGGCCATGGAATCCCTCAATTCCATGGCGGTGGCCCCGACGATCACCTTCTTGCCCTTCAGTGCGTCTGCAGGAACGCTGCCTTCAAGCAGTGACTTGACCGAGATGACGGGCACGCCGGTGGCAGAGATGGAGAAGTCGATCGGGATGACGTCACCTTCCACGCCAGGCGCTGCGGCCAGCAGCGACGGAATGGAGGGGACGAACTCGCCACCGATGGTCTGACCATAAGGGAACCGCCGGACCACGCCGTCTTCGTCGGCCAGCACGTTGACCGAACCGGGCCAGGCGTGTTGCAGCAGGCTGCCGATCGGCAGGTTGGGCGACAGTTCTCCGGGTTTGGAATCGGCAGACTCAGGCTGGCGGAACGCAGCCAGAATGACCGCACCGCCGGCACGTTCCAGCGCAGCGGCAAGAGCCTGGTCATCTTGCGGATTGGAGGCGGTCGAGAAGTCAATATCGAGCGCCATTTCAGAGACGCCGGCTTTGGTCAGCCGGTCGATGATGCGGGCGTGCACAGAGCGCGGCCAGGGCCATTGACCGATATGGTCGATCGACTGCTTGTCGATTGCCAACAGCACAACCTTGCCGGTGGCCGGGCGCTGCGAGGCGGCGGCACGGGCTTCGGTGAGGCTGTTTTGCAGGCCGGTGGTCAGGCCGCTGACCTGGCCGAAATGCAGGCACAGGATCAGCACCACAGCGCCAGCCAGCAAGCCCATGAGCCTGCTGGCGGTTGTCGCCCTGAATTCTGCCATGATCCCCATCACTCAGCCCGAATTTCTGTGCCGGTCAGACCCGGCGCGATGTAAATGTGCGCAGCTGAAGCATTACCGGGATAATGCATCCCACCAGCCTTGAGCGCGTCACCGTCATGACGGCCCGTTGCCGCCACCTTCATTGCCGGTGCCGTTGCCGCCGCCATTGCCGATGCCAACGCCGTTGTTGCCCTGGCCGTTCCCGCCAGCATTGCCGCCGGCATTGCCGCCGCCCACGCCCAGCATCCGGCCCCGGCCTTGCGAATTGGCAATTGCGGACGCACCCAGATTGGCCCCAGAGGCAGGCGCCGTTCCGGCCAGTGCCGAAGAATTGCCGTTACCCGAGGACGACGGGACAGCCGAAGACGAAGAACCGCCTGCGCCCGAGCCGGACAGGCCACCCTTGCCGGTGGACGAAACAGAACGTCCTGCGCCCACGTTTGCGACCTGGCCGCTGCGATTGTCACGCACCTGAACAAGGCCGCGTTCGACCGCGACAGACGACCTGCCGCGGTTGGCCGTTACCGTGAACCGGGTCCCCTTGACCACGGCGGTCAGCTGGTGAGTGCGCACTCGCACGCGGCTGGACTTGCCGCGATTGATGTCGAGAAGAATGCTGCCGGCGCGGTGCTGGACCGAGATACGGCGCGAACCGTCGCGGGCACCGGCAAGTCCGGTCTTGGTGTTGGGCTGAATGACGACGGTATCGGCATCGCGCTGCAACAGCACGCGACCGGTCGCACCGGTATTGATCCAGCTCTTGGCCGGTATGACCGTACCTGCCTGAAGCGGTTTCCAGGACTTGCTGTCGGCGGCGTAATAAGCCGGCTGGCTGACCCGTGTGACGCGCCAGTCAGACGCCATCGCCGTGGTTGCGAGGATCATCGAGCCGACGAGGCTCACGAAGACGGCCAGTGCCGAACGATATGCAGCATGTGTATTCATCATGGCGCGGAGCATATCCACCGCGACTTAAGGCAAGATTATTATGCAGGATAAATTTTATGCAAATTTGCAAACCGGTTTTGAACGCTATTGCGCAAGCTGGAGCATGCTCTGGCTGCCAGAAGGGTTGCCGGAATATGGGTGAAAATGGCGGAGAGAGAGGGATTCGAACCCTCGATACGGTTTCCCGCATACACGCGTTCCAGGCGTGCGCCTTCAACCACTCGGCCACCTCTCCGCATTGGAACGAGCGCAACATACACAAGATCATCCAGCGATCAAGTATTGTTACTGGATCGCACAAGGATGATCAGTGTTGGATTGCCGGGGCAGCTTGTCCGCGCCAAGCCGCGGGCTGCGCCGGTGTGGTTGAAGATCAAGCAAACGTTCAGGGAAAAACCAGCGCCTTCAGCTACGACGGAACTGGATGCCGCAATTCTTCTGGATCGAAGCTTTTTCGACTGCCTCCAACTCACCCTTCAATCGAGCCAGCTCAGCTGCCGTTTGCCCATCTCCTTCCAGTGCGAACAAGGCGGGCCAGAATACCACGACAGCAACGCCAGTCATCACGGCATCACTGGTACGCTTGTCATCCTGCTGGCCAGACACGACTGCTGCCCGGGCCGAAAGCCGTTGGCCCTCGGCGAGTAGCTGGTCGCAGCTGTACTGCTGATACTGAATTGGAGATACGTAAGCTGCCTGGATATCCGATGACTTGGATGCACATCCCGACACAAACGGCAGTGTGATAGCTGCCGCGAGAACACACTTTTTCATTGCCGCCCCCGATTGTTGATTTTGCAGGCAACTTAGGTGTTCTCAACCCTGAATTGCAATACTAATTTCTGACGTTTAGTCATTTTAGTGTTTCGATCGGGACTGGTCATTAAGCCCCGCAATGCCCACATAAGACGATATACTCGCCAACCGGACACGCCTCGCCCGGCGATGCCAGTCCGTTGACAGCACAGGAGGCTGATCATGCCCAGCTTGAAGACTATCGCCGTTCCGGCCTTGGCCGCCCTCACCATGCTCGGCGGCGCAACCGTCATGATTTCGCAGGCGGATGCCGGTTCCTTTCGCGGGCAAGGCGGACGCACCGCGGTTTGGGTCTACATTCGCAAGCACCCTGCAGAAGGCATCTGGGAAGCATGCCGCCGGGTCTACCGTCGCGATGTCTACCAGGTGCGAGGTGCCGGCAAGCGCCGGGCGCGCTGCTATGTCGATGCCAGCGAAGTGGGCAATCCACGCGGCTACAACACAACCCGCGAGATGGACTACTAGACCCGGTGTTGGCTGTCAGGCCGGTGCGGATTTCAGGTTGCGGCCGGCTGCGGCCCTGTCGCGGCGTGGCGGCGTACCGAACATGGCGGAATAGGCCCGTGAGAAATGACTGGCATTGGCAAACCCGCACGCCAATGCCACCTCGGTAATCGGCAAGGTTGATTGCAGCAGCAGGTTGCGCGCCCGCTCCAGCCGGATGGTGCGGTAATGCTCTGCAAAACTTGAACCCAGCAGGCTGGCGAACAACCGGTCGATCTGGCGCGTGGACAGCCCGATGCGGCTGGCAATCGCCGCCCTGTCGAGCGGGGTGGCGATGTTGCTCTCCATCAGTTCCAGCGCGTAGATGATGTCCTGCCGGTGAATGCCGTATCGCTGGGTCAGCGATGCGCGCTGCGGCGACGAGGCCAGCGCCACCTCGCGATGCAGGTACCAGTCCGACACCTGTGTGGCGAACACCTTGCCGTGTTCCTCGGCAATGATGGCGTGCATCATGTCGAGCGCGGCAATGCCACCGGCACAGGTGAGCCGGTCACGGTCGATGATGTAGCGCGAGCGGGTGAGCAACAGGTCCGGGTATTCCTCGGACAGGGCTGGTGCGTGCTCCCAGTGGATGGTCATGTGGCGGCCTTCCATGATGCCGGCGCGGGCAAGCACATAGGGACCGCCCGACACCCCGCCAATGCGAACACCGCGGCGCGACAATTGTCTGATCCAGCCAAGCGTTTTCTTGTCACGAAAGTCCCAGGGCCGTCCGCCAACACAAATGAGCAGCGTGTCTGCCTCGATCTGATCTCCCACCTTCGCCTGGCACGGCACCTGTGCGCCCACCGATGAGGTGGCGGGCTGACCATCCAGCGATATGCAGATGGTGCGGTACAGCTCGCGCTCGGCAATGGTGTTGGCGGCACGCAGCGGCTCGACCGCCGAGGCAAACGACATCAGGGCAAAGCCGTCTACCAGCAGAAAGGCAAAAGTGCGCGGGCGGCTTTGAGATGACACGATCATGGCGCGCAAAGTAAATTGAACGGCTCGTGGAGACAACTGATTTTGGTGGCGGCGAACCTATAGTTTTCAGAGATGCAGCCGCACCAAGGCGGCTTCTCAAGAGCAACAGGCTACAGGCAATGAAGTATTCGTTCCTCTCGCTGGCCCGCAACGCACTGTCCGGCCACCAGAACTGGCAACCGGCATGGCGGTCCCCGGACCCGAAGCCGGAATATGACGTAATCATCGTCGGTGGCGGCGGGCATGGGCTGTCGACGGCCTACTACCTGGCAAAGGTGCACGGCATTACCAATGTGGCAGTGCTGGAGAAGGGCTATCTCGGCTCAGGCAACATTGGCCGCAACACCACCATCATCCGGTCGAACTACCTGCTGCCTGGCAACAACCCGTTCTACGAGAAGTCACTGCAACTGTGGGAAGGGCTGGAGCAGGACTTCAACTTCAATGCCATGGTATCGCAGCGCGGGGTGATCAACCTGTATCACTCCGACGGCCAGCGCGATGCCTACATCCGGCGCGGCAACGCGATGCGGATGCATGGCGTGGATGCAGAAATCCTGGACCAGCACAGCTTGCGCGAAATGCTGCCTTTCCTGAATTTCGAGAATGGCCGGTTCCCGATCATGGGCGGGCTGATGCAGCGGCGCGGCGGCACTGTCCGCCATGACGCGGTCGCGTGGGGCTATGCGCGCGGTGCAGACAGCCGCGGCGTCGACATTATCCAGCACTGCGAAGTGACCGGCATCCGGCGCGATGCGAAGGGACTGGTGACAGGCGTTGAAACCAGCAAGGGCTTCATTGGCTGCAAGAAGCTGGGGCTGGCAGCCGCCGGCAACTCGACAACCGTTGCAAGGATGGCAGGGCTGGAACTGCCCATCGATTCACACGTGCTGCAGGCGTTTGTGTCGGAAGGCTTGAAGCCATGGATCGATAATGTAGTGACCTTCGGCGTCGGGCACTTTTACATTTCGCAGTCGGACAAGGGCGGGCTTGTGTTTGGCGGCGACATTGACGGCTACAACTCCTATGCACAGCGCGGCAACCTGCCGATGGTCGAGCACGTCATCGAGTGCGGGCTCGCCATGATCCCGTCGCTCAGCCGGGCGCGGGTGTTGCGGGCCTGGGGCGGCGTGATGGACATGTCGATGGATGGCTCGCCGATCATCGACAAGACGCCGATCGACAATCTCTATCTGAATGCGGGCTGGTGCTATGGCGGCTTCAAGGCAACACCGGCGTCGGGCTGGTGCTTTGCACACACCATCGCCAAGGACGCGCCGCACGAGCTGAATTCGCAGATGCGGCTGGACCGTTTCCGCACCGGGTATGTGATGGACGAGACCGGCCACGGCGCACAGGCCAACCTGCATTAAAAAGAGCAAAAGAACATGGCTTATCTGATCAACTGCCCGCATTGCGGCAAGCGCGCCACGGACGAGTTCTACGTCAAGGGTGATGCGACCAAGGCGCGGCCCACGGCCATTGGCGACGGCACGCTCGATCAATGGCACGACTACGTGAACATTCGCGAGAACGTGCGTGGGCAGATTGCCGAGTACTGGCATCACACCGGCGGTTGCCGGCAATGGCTGGTGGTGGAGCGGGATTCCGTGACTCACGAGGTTTATGGCGTGACGCCGGCGCAAGACTGGAAACCCGCAACACCCGGTGCGAGTTCGCCTGCACGCAAGACGGCCGCGCGCAAAACCCCTGCAAAGAAAGCCGGAGGGAAACGCTCATGACCTCATTCCGGTTTGACAAGGGCGGGCTGATCGACCGCCAGACCAGCGTTGGCTTCAGCTTCGACGGCAAGCAAATGACCGGCCATGCGGGCGACACACTGGCGTCTGCGCTGCTGGCCAACGGGCAGCTGCTGATGGGCCGGTCGTTCAAGTATCACAGGCCGCGCTCGGTGGTGACGTGCGGTGCGGCGGAACCCAACGCGCTGATGGAAATTGGCGAGGGCGGGCGGCTGGAGCCCAATACCCGCGCGACCATGCAGGAACTGTATGACGGGCTGATTGCGAAGAGCCAGAACCGCTGGCCGACGCTGGAGCGGGATTTTGGCGCGATCAACTCACTTGCCTCATCGCTGTTCGTGGCGGGGTTCTACTACAAGACCTTCATGTGGCCGAAGAAGTTCTGGGAAGCGATCTACGAACCGATCATCCGCAAGGCAGCCGGGCTTGGTCACCTTAGCCACGAGGCTGATCCGGACCGCTACGAGAAGGCCTACGCGCATTGCGACGTGCTGGTGGTGGGCTCAGGGCCGGCCGGTCTGATGGCGGCTCTGGCAGCGGCGCGGACCGGTGCGCGGGTTATCGTGGCGGATGAACATGCGCGGCTTGGCGGCTCGCTGATCAAGGAGCGCGAAGAGATAGCAGGCGCGGACGGCGTGAGCTGGGCAGAGGGCATACTTTCCGAGCTTGCGGCCATGAAGAACGTGCGGCTGATGCCGCGCACCACCGTGTTCGGCGCCTATGACGACGCGGTGTTCGGTGCGCTGGAACGGGTGCAGAAAAACGTGGCCGAGCCGGACCACAATGTGCCGGTCGAGAAGCTGTGGCGCATCATCACCAAGCGGTGCGTGCTGGCAGCAGGTGCAGAAGAACGGCCCATCGTTTTCGGTGGCAACGACAAGCCGGGCGTAATGATGGCCTCGGCCATGCGCGCCTATGCAAACCAGTATGCTGTGGCACCGGGCCGCTCGGTGGCGGTGTTTACCTCGACTGATTCAGGCTATCGCACCGCGCGTGACATGAAAGCGCATGGCGTGCATGTGGAGGTTATCATCGACTCGCGCGCCGATGCGCCTGAGCTGGAGACCAATGGTGTGCCGGTGATGCGCGGGGCATTGGTGACCAACGTCAAGGGCGGCAAGCACGGCATGAGTGCGGTGGAGATCAACGGCCACGACATGATCCCGTGCCAGTCGCTTGCCATGTCCGGCGGCTGGAGCCCGGTGGTCCACCTGGCCTGCATGCGCGGGGCAAAACCTGTCTGGAACGACGGGCTTTCCTGCTTCATGCCGCCGGCACACGACCCGTGGACCATCCCCGCAGGCTCGGCCAACGGCAAGTGGCAATTGAGCGACTGCCTTGCCGATGGCGCGGCTGCCGGCACCAAAGCGGCGGTGGATGCCGGGTTCAAGGCGTCGAAGACCGCCATCCCGAAGGCACGCGATGATGCCGGTCATGCGGTGTCGCCATTGTGGTGGGTGAAACAGTCGACGGGCAAGGCGTTCGTCGACTACCAGAACGACGTGTCGGCCAAGGACCTGCCGCTGGCCGCGCGCGAAGGCTACGACCATATCGAACTGGCCAAGCGCTACACCACGTCGGGCATGGCCACCGACCAGGGCAAGCTGGGCAATGTCAACGCCATCGGCATCCTTGCAGAGGCTACGGGCAAGTCCATCGCCGACATCGGCACGACCACGTTCCGGCCGTTCTACACGCCGGTTTCGTTCGGGGCGCTTGGCGGTCAACATGTCGGCAACCACTTCCAGCCGGTGCGCCGGTCACCGCTGCACGGCTGGGCGGAAAAGCTGGGGGCAGCGTTCGTGGAGACCGGCCAGTGGCACCGCTCCAGCTGGTTCCCGCGCGAGGGCGAGGACTGGCTGGCAGCGATGAGCCGCGAGGTCATCAACACCCGCCGGAATGTGGGGCTGTGCGATGTATCCACGTTGGGCAAGATCGAGATCAAGGGAAAGGATGCAGCGGAGTTCATCAACCGGCTGTATTCCAACCCGTTCCTCAAGCTGCCCGTCGGCAAGGCGCGCTATGGACTGATGCTGCGCGAAGACGGTTTTGTCGGCGATGACGGCACCACCTCGCGGCTGGGCGACAACCACTTCTTCATGACAACCACGACGGGGCATGCCGCGCAGTCGATGCGAGATATCGAGTTTGCCCACCAGGCACTGTGGCCGGAGCTGGACGTCCAGTACGTTTCGGTGACGGACGAGTGGGCGCAGATGGCGATTGCGGGACCTAAGTCGCGCGAGGTGCTGGCGAGCGTGGTGGATGCGGAGCTGTCCAACGAGGCGTTCCCGTTCCTGGCGGCGGGCGAGGTGACAGTGCTGGGCCACATTCCGGGCCGGCTGTTCCGGATCTCGTTCTCGGGCGAACTGGCCTACGAGCTGGCCGTACCGGCAGGCTTCGGCGACGCGGTGGCAAGCGCCATCATGCATGCGGGTCAGCCGCACTCCATCCTGCCTTATGGGCTTGAGGCGCTCAGCTCGATGCGCGTCGAGAAGGGCTTCATCACCCACAACGAAATCAACGGCCGGCATACGGCAGGTGATGTGGGCCTGGGCCGGATGGCGTCCAACAAGAAGGATTATATCGGCCGCATGATGAGCGAGCGCGAAGGGCTGAACGACCCGGACCGCATGCAGCTGGTGGGCGTAAGGCCGCTTGATCCGGCGAAGCGCTTCCGGGCCGGCGCACACCTTCTGAAGGTGAACGACAAGCCATCCACGAAGAACGATCAGGGCTATGTGTCGTCAGCGGCGTGGTCGCCGACGCTGGACAGCTGGATTGGCCTTGCCATGCTGAAACGGGGCCGCGAGCGGCACGGCGAGCGCATCATGCTGTGGGACGGCCTGCGCGATGTGTATATCGAGGCGGAGGTGTGCAACCCCGTATTTGTTGATCCGGAAGGGGAGAAGACCCATGCCTGACGCTTTCGCCCCCGTGTCTCCGCTGGCGCACGTGATGCAGCCTGGCCGCTATGGCCGGGCGTTGGCAGACGGCCCTGGTGTGACTTTATCAACGGTTCACCCGTGCGAGATCGTCTCGGTGATTTCTGCCAGAGGCAAGGCGCGCGCGCTGGGCACTGCAATCAAGAAGGACTTCGGCGTTGCGCTGCCGGGCATGGGCCAGACCACGTCGGCGCGCGGACTGATGATGGTTGGCGTGCAGCCGGACAGCTGGCTGGCCGTGCAAGCGGGCGGCAGCAATCTTGCCACCCGGCTTGAGGCAAAGCTGGGCAAGCTCGCCATGGTGACGTCGCAGTCGCATGGCCGCACGCTGATGCGGATAGCAGGCCCACGCGCCCGCGACGTGCTGGCCAAGGGCACGGCGGTCGACCTGCATCCGGCGATTTTCAAACCGGGCATGGCAGCCGCCACCCAGATCGGCCATGTAGGGGTGACCATCGTGTGCACGGGTGCCGACAGTTTCGAGCTGATCACCCTGTCGACGTTTGCCGCCGGCTTCTGGGACGGGATTTGCGAGCTGTCGCTGGAGTGGGGTTACGAGGTGAGGTAGAGAAGCGGGTAGCTTTCCATCGTCATTCCGGCGAAAGCCGGAATCCATGCCTTCAGATTGAATTCTGCCTCCAGGCATGGACCCCGATTTTCATCGGGGTGACGTAATACTGAACTGCAGAAGCTCATCCTCGAGGAACGCCAGCAGCGAGCGAGGCAGCTCGCGGTAGCGCGGCGTGTTCACTTCCGTTTTCGAGATGATGTCTCCGACCACCGGCACCAGGTGGCGGTTGATGAAGTCGGCCTGCGCGGTGTGCAGCGTTTGCACTGCTTGTGCATCGCTTGCGTTGGCATGTTCCTGGAAGGTGAGGAACTGCATGAACTCCAGCATCACCGACAGATGATCCGGCAATTCGCCACCATCGCGCCGCTTGAGGCCGAAATGGTCGTACCAGCGGATCAGCTCCTGGTAGAGGTCGGTCTGCTCGCGGTTGACATGGGTCGATGCATGCAACGACACCGCACGCTTCGAAACGGCCGGGTCAAAGGCCTCCATGAACGCCTTCGCTGCGTCATGCGGTGGCGATGGCAGCACACTTTCGTCCAGCACATCCACGCCGCCATCACCCGACCGGAATGCAGCCGCAAACGCGCCGTAGACGGCGCTACGTTCGAGCGGCTGCATTGGGCAGTCCGGTTGCTGGCAGTTCGGCGGTTTGCTTGCGGGGGCCGGAGATGCGCTCAATCTCGATGCGGGTGTCGCGGTCGAAGCAGTTGGGCTGGCCTTCCAGCATGCCGACGCGCAGGTGGGCATGGTCACCGGCAAGCTCTACCGGGTTGATCGGCGACGGCGACACGTGGCGCGGCTCACCCTTGCCTTCGAACTGGTAGTTCTCCCAGGCGTGGTACATGAAGGCCTGACCCGGGCGCATGCCGTGGGTCACCTTCACCCGCAACTCGAACGAGCCAACATCATTGTAGCATCGCACCCAGTCGCCATCGCTGATGCCGCGGGCTTTCGCGTCCTGCACCCCGATCATGATGTAGGGCTGGCCGCGGTTGAGCCGGTTCATCAGCCGGTTGTCACGCCACACGCCGTGGATCGACCAGCGGGTGTGGCCGCCGGTCATCATCAGCGGATAGTCGCCGCCGATCTTGGGCGGGGCCTTGTAGGTGGGCAGGTGCTCGTCGTGCTCGAGATACAAGTCGTGATCGATGTAGAACTGGATGCGCCGGGTCTGGGTCGGGTACGGGTACTTGTCGTGCAAATGGTAGGTGAGCGGGATGAACGGCTTGCCCTGCTCCAGCTTGCCGGCATTGCCGATGGCCAGCGGCGAGATGCCGATGTCATTGTATCGGGCATACCCCTTTTCCTTCTGCTCTTCCCATGAGACGTGGCTCAGGTTGGCGGACGCATCGATGATGGCGCCAGCGGCCTTGTCGGTGTCATCCTCCAGGAAGCGGCCCGACATGGTCATGTCTTCATAGAGATTGTCGAGCTTGATGATCTTGCCGAGGTGCGAGGTGACCGAGGTCAGGCCGCGCTCCTGCGCACGCTTCTGGATGTGCTTGGCCAGCATGGTGAAGATCCAGAAGTCGGGTTTGGCCTCGCCCAGTGGTTCAACGGCCTTGTTGGTGACGTGGTTGAACGGCACCAGCGGCGTCACCCACTTGTGATCCGTCGTCTCGTACCAGGCAGCGGCGGGCAGGATGTAGTCGGACCACATGGCGGTGGAGCTCATGCGGAAGTCGATGGTGACATCGAGCTTGAGCTTGGGCCACAGAACCTCAAGCAACTTCTGC
>JAWVYF010000039.1:0-14998 GCA_033722845.1 Anderseniella sp.
AGTAATGCCGGTTATCAGTGCAGTTTTTGCCATTCTTGGAATCCAGTTGGGTTTCGGGTCCGGCTCAAGACCGTTGACCTAACCGGATGCTACGGCAAGTGCAATGTGTCAAATCCCGCCGATGCCCAACGGCCTGGAATTCGCCTGCACCAAAACGCATGACAGCTTGGCGCGCTGGCCCCTTGTACGGACGGGTCAGCATGTATAGGTGTTGGCACATCACGACCTGACAGGTTTTCCAAAGTTTCAAAAAGAGGTGTTTCATGCTTCGCAAGACGGATTTCTACATTGATGGCAAATGGGTTGCGCCGGAGACCCCGCGCGAGCTGGAGGTCATCAACCCGGCGGACGAGCAGCCCTGTGCTGTCATTTCGATGGGGTCGGAAGCCGACGTCGACAAGGCCGTGGCCGCTGCCAGCAAGGCCTTCAAGAGCTGGAGCCGCACCAGCCGTGAAGAGCGGGTTCAACTGCTGGAAAACCTGCTTGCCGTCTACGAAACGCGCTCGGCAGAAATGGCCAAGACCATTTCCATGGAAGTGGGTGCTCCGATCACCATGTCCACCCAGCAGCAGGTGGGCGCGGGCACCGGTCACATCAAGTCGTTCATCCGCACCCTCAAGAACTTCGAGTTCGAAGCCCCGTTGCACGAAAAGGTCCGCTCCGAGCATATCGTGCTCGAGCCGATTGGCGTGTGCGGGCTGATCACGCCGTGGAACTGGCCGATGAACCAGATCGCACTGAAGGTGGTGCCGGCAGTAGCTGCCGGGTGCACCTGCATTCTCAAACCTTCTGAAATCTCGCCGCTCAACGCCATCCTGTTTGCCGAGATGATGCACGAGGCAGGCTTCCCGGCCGGTGTGTTCAACCTGGTCAATGGCGACGGTCCGACCGTGGGCGAGGCGATGTCGCGCCACCCCGGCATTGCCATGATGTCTTTCACCGGCTCGACCCGCGCCGGTATTGCCGTTCAGAAGGCGGCTGCCGAGACGGTCAAGCGCGTGACGCTGGAGCTGGGTGGCAAGTCGCCCAACATCGTGTTCGCCGATGCCGACATTCCGAAGGCGGTGAAGCGCGGTACACTGCACGTGTTCAACAATACCGGCCAGTCGTGCAACGCCCCGACGCGCATGCTGGTGGAGCGCTCCGTCTATGACGAGGCGGTAGAGGTTGCTGCTGAAACGGCAAGGATCTGCAAGGTGGGCGACCCGGCCGAAGAGGGCAATCATATTGGCCCGCTTGTCTCGCAGATGCAGTTCGACAAGGTCCAGTCGCTGATCCAGAAGGGCATTGACGAAGGTGCGCGGCTGGTTGCCGGCGGGACCGGCCGGCCGGACGGCATGAACCGTGGCTACTTCGTGAAGCCGACCGTTTTCGCCGACGTCAACAACGACATGACCATCGCGCGCGAAGAAATCTTCGGGCCGGTGCTGGCCATGATCCCGTTCGAGACCGAAGAAGAAGCCATCGAGATTGCCAACGACACACCTTACGGGCTGGCCGCTTACGTGCAGTCGGGCGATCAGGCCCGTGCCCAGAAGGTGGCCCGCGAACTGCGCGCCGGCATGGTGTTGCTGAACGGTCAGCAGCGTCCCGGCGGCAGCCCGTTCGGCGGGTACAAGATGTCCGGCAATGGCCGTGAAGGCGGTGAATGGGGCATCGAAGACTATCTCGAGGTCAAGGCGATCACCGGCTGGGACGAGACCGCCGAGGCCGCCGGCTAAAGGCTGGCCGCCCGCGTCTCAAGATCACCACAACGTGTGCGCCCCGTACCGGCCAGGCCTGTGCGGGGCGCTGTGCATCTGGAAACGCGCTGTCGTCGCATGACAAGCATTTTAGATGCCGCAGTGCACAAATTGCGGTATGTTTTGTACTTTGGAGACAACCGTTGAGCCGGAACCGCCCTGCTCGTTACGTCATTGGGTTGTCAGCTCTGCACTGTTCAAAAGGTCTATCCGGAACCCGCCAATGGCAATCTTGCGTCAGCTCCTGATTCTGCTTGTGCTCGCCGGCATCGGCTATGGCGGCTGGTATGGCTATCAGCAGTATATCGCGGGCACACAGGAATTCGGCGCTGCAGCGCCAAAGCGCGCTGGCGGCAACCGTGCCACGCCGGTCAAGACCACAACGGCCGAACAGCGCACGCTGGTGCGGCAGCTTGAAGTTGTCGGCTCAACGCGCGCCTTGCAGGTAATCGACATAAAGCCCAAGGCGGACGGCACCATTGTCGAGATCGTTTACGAGGCCGGCAAGCGGCTGAACAAGGATGACGTGTTGTTCCGGCTGGACGATGCCATCCAGAGGGCTGACCTGGCAGAAGCCAAAGCCTCGCTGGCAAAGGCTGAGCAGGCGCTTGCGCGCGGCAGGACGCTGAAACAGTCCCGCGTTGTGGCAACGGCAACCCTGGAAGACCTGGAAGCCGCGCGCGCTGCTGCGCAAGCCCAGGTTGACCGTGCCACACAGCGCCTTGCCGACCGGACCATCCGGGCCCCGTTCGCCGGCACTCCCTCGATCCGCCGGGTGGACCTCGGCGCACAGGTTTCGTCCGACACCGTGCTGACCCGGCTGGAGAACCTCTCGCCAATGCTGGTCGAGTTCCAGGTGCCGGAACAATTCTTCTCCATTGCCCGGCCCGGACTGGCGGCAGAGGCAACCACACCGGCCTGGCCCGGCAAGACCTTCACCGCCAGCCTGAGTGAAATCGACACGTTGATTGACCCGGTCAGCCGCACGTTCCGGGTGCGCGCGCAGATGCCGAATGAAGACGGCGCACTGGCGTCGGGCATGTTCATGCGGCTTTCGCTGCAACTGTCATCCGATGGCGTCGTGATGATCCCGGAACAGTCCATCACCATGGAAGAGGGCACGCCGTTCGTATTCGTGGTCAAGGACGGCAAGGTGGAGCGCCGCAATGTGCAGACCGGTGGCCGCGAGCCGGGCTGGGTGCAGATCACAAACGGTCTGACACTGGGCGAAGAGATTGTCGTGAGCGGCATTTCCAAGGTGCGTCCGGGTGGTGCGGTCAAGGTGGTCAATGCAGAAAAGGCGGCTGATGCAGGCGCGGCTGCAGCTACTGCGGCACCCAAGCCGGCCGGGTCTGCTCAATGACGCTGTCGGAGCTCTCCATAAGGCGGCCCGTGCTGGCAGCCGTGCTGTCGCTGCTGATCGTGGTGGCTGGCCTTGCCTCCATCTCGTCGCTGCCGATCCGTGAGCTGCCCGATGTCGACAGCTCGGTCGTGTCCGTGACCACCACCTATACAGGCGCTGCGCCGGAGATTGTCGATACCGACATCACGGAAGTGATCGACAGTGCGGTGGCGGGCATATCGGGCGTCAAGACCATCACTTCGAGCAGTCAGCGCGGCCGCTCCACTACCACCATCGAGTTCGAACTGGGCCGCGACATCGATGAAGCCGCCGGAGACGTTCGCGCAGCTGTGGCGCGGGTACGCGGCCAGTTGCCCGACGAGGTGGACGAACCGCAGGTGGTGAAATCTGACAGCGACGCGGACCCGGTGATGCGGCTTGCCGTCTACTCGGACCGGATGACGCCGTCTGAGGTGACCGACTATCTGGAGCGGTTCATCGTCGATCGCATCACCACGATTGACGGCGTTGCCAACGTTCGGGTGTATGGTGAGCGGCGTGCCGCGATCCGCATCTGGCTGGACCGCGGCCGGCTGGCCGCCCACAACCTGACCGTGGCGGATGTGGAAGCCGCGCTTCGCAACAACAACGTCGAGCTGCCGGCCGGTGAGGTCGAGAGCAATACAAGGCTGTTCACGGTGCGCCTCGACTCGCGCCTGTCGACGCCTGAGCAGTTTTCCGAAATCCTGCTCAAGGAAGCAGATGGAGCGGCCATCCGGTTGGGCGATGTGGCGCGCGTCAATATCGGCGTGGAAGACGACAGCACCATCGTGCGCGCCAACGGCTTGACCGCCATCGGCATTGCGGTGCAACGCCAGTCGCAGTCCAACACCATTGCCATTTCCAATGCAGTGAAAGCCGAGCTTGCCCGCCTCAATGAACAGCTGCCGGAAGGCATGCAGATTTTCGTCGGCTCCGATGATGCAGTGTTCGTGTCGGCCTCGATCAAGGAAGTGGTTACGGCTCTCGCCATCTCGCTGGTGCTGGTGGTGCTGGTGATCCTGGTGTTCCTGCGATCGGTGCGCGCCACACTGATCCCGGCCATCACCATTCCCGTGTCGCTGATCGGCTGTTTCTCGCTGATCTACATTCTCGGCTTCTCGCTCAACGTGCTGACCTTGCTGGCGCTGCTGCTGGCCATCGGCCTGGTGGTGGACGACGCGATCGTCATGCTGGAAAACATCGAGCGCCGCCTGGCATCCGGCGAAACCAGGCTGCAGGCGGCAGTGCGCGGCTCGCGCCAGGTGACATTCGCCATCCTTGCCACCTCGATCACCCTGATTGCGGTGTTCGTGCCGATCTCGTTCCTGCAAGGTGCTGCGGGCAAGCTGTTCACCGAGTTCGGATTCGTGCTGGCCAGCGCGGTGGTCATTTCAACCTTCGTGGCTCTCAGTGCCTGCCCGGCTTTGGCGTCGAAAATCCTGAAAGCCCGCGAGGGTGTCGAGGCCGACGAGACAGCCATGCCGGAAGGCCGCGTTTACCGGTGGTATCGTGGTGCGGTGAAGGCGGCCATTGCCAACCCGCTGGTGGTAATTGCCCTGTGCGTTGGTTTTGCCGGATCCAGCTACCTGGCTTACCAGACCGTGCCGCAGGAACTCACCCCGACCGAGGACCGCTCGGTGATGTTCATTCCGCTGACCGCGCCGCAAGGCTCCAGCCTGAAATATACCGACCAGCAGGTGGCCGAACTGGAAGACAAGCTGGTGGCGGTGCAGGACAAGCTGAACATCGACATCATCTATACGTTCACCGGCTTCCGAGACCGGCCATACCGCTCTTTCATCGTGCTGCGGTTCGCGCCCTGGGAGCAGCGTGAGAACTCGATCATGGAAGCCCGCCGCACGCTCATTCCGCTGGTCAGCGGCATTACCGGGGCGCGGGGCTTTCCGGTCATGCCGTCGGGTCTGGGCCTGCGCGGGTCGTCATCGCCGCTGCGCGCCGTGGTCGGCGGACCGGACTATGAAAGCGTCCAGAAGTGGGCCGAGGAGCTCAAGAAGCGGGCCGAGGACAACCCTGGCCTTGCCAATGTCGACATCGATTTCGAGCAGAACCAGCCGCAGTTCCGTCTGACCGTTGACCGCAAGAAGGCCGATGACCTTGGCATTTCGACGCGCACGATTGCCTCGACGCTGCAAACCATGCTGGCCTCGCGCGAAATCACAAACTACATCGACCGTGGCCGCGAATATCCGGTGATCGTGCAGGGCGAAATGGCCGACCGGCAGACGCCGGACGATATCTCGTCACTGTTCATCCGCACCGATGACGGCCGCTCGGTCGTGCCGCTGTCCAGCATCGTCACGCTGAAGGAAACCTCTGAAGCACCTGCGCTGCGCCGCTATAACCGGCTGCCGTCGGTCACTGTGTCAGCGGCGCTGAACGACGGCTACGCGCTGGGCAACGCCATCGACTTCATGCGCCAGCAGGCAGCTGAAGTGCTGCCGCCCGAGGCAAGTCTCAGCTTTGATGGCCAGTCGCAGCAATACCTCGAGGCGTCTTCCGGCGTGTGGGTGACATTCGTGTTTGCCATCCTGATCGTGTTCCTGGTGCTGGCCGGACAGTTTGAAAGCTTCATGCACCCGCTCATCATCATGCTGTCGGTGCCATTGGCCGTGGCGGGCGCGCTGTACTCGCTGTGGGCGACGGGCCTGAGCCTCAATATCTATTCGCAAATCGGCATCATCCTGCTGATCGGCCTGATGGCCAAGAACGGCATCCTGATCGTCGAGTTTGCCAACCAGTTGCGCGATGAAGGACAAAGCGTGCGCGAAGCCGTCATCGATGCTTCGGTGCTGCGCTTGCGGCCCATCGTGATGACCATCGTGTCGACGGTGCTCGGCGCGGTGCCGCTGGTGCTGGCTTCGGGGGCGGGTGCGGAAAGCCGCGCCGCCATTGGTACAGTAATCATCGGCGGGCTGTTGTTCGCTGGTGTGCTGACGCTGTTCCTGACGCCCGTGCTCTATGACCTGATGGCCCGCTTCACCAAGCCGCGCGGCTTTGTCGAGAAGAAGCTGGCGGAAGAGCTGAGCAACCGCGAAGTGCGCGCTGCTGCTCTGGAGGACGTGGTTCCGGAAGCCGATGACGGTGCCAGCGGCGGTGACGATCAGGAGATCGACCGTGAACAGCGCCCGATGGCGGCGGAGTAGGCGCGCGCGGGGCTGACATTGCCCGCATCGATCTCAGGCTGCTCGGCTAGCCCTCAAAACGAACATGCCCCGGCACAAGGCCGGGGCACAGCATCGGTTGTTGAGGTGCGCCGGTCTTACGACTGCACGCCTTCGACGTACCAGTCCATCTTGAGAAGTTCCTCGTCGGTGGCCTTGGCGCCATCGGCATAGCGCTCGGCGCCGGCCTGGTCCTTGATCGGGCCGGTGAACGGGTGCAGCGAGCCATCAATGATGCCCTTGCGCACGTTTTCTGCCGCGTCGACCACGTTGGCCGGCATGGCTTCATTATAAGCCGACATGGCCACTTCGCCTTCCTTGAACCCGGCCCAGGAGCTTTCCGATTTCCAGGTGCCGTCCAGCACCGCCTTGGCGCGCTTGACGTAGTAGGGTCCCCACACATCGAGAATGGCCGTCAGGTGCGCCTTGGGGGCGAACTTGCTCATGTCGGAGGCCTGGCCAAAGGCATAGACGCCACGCTGCTCGGCCGCCTGCAGGGCAGCGGGCGAGTCGGTGTGCTGGGTGATGATATCGCAGCCCTGGTCCATCAGCGCCTTGGCGGCATCGCCTTCCTTCGGCGGGTCGTACCAGGAGTTGACCCAGACCACCTTGGTCTTGAAGTCCGGATTGACCTTCTGGGCGGCCAGCGTGAAGGCGTTGATGCCCATCACCACTTCCGGTATCGGGAACGAGGCGATGTAGCCGGCAGTGCCGGTCTTGGACATGTGCCCGGCAATGGTGCCGATGACCGCGCGGCCTTCATAGAAGCGCGCATTGTAGATCGATACGTTGTCGGCCATCTTGAAGCCGGTGGCGTGTTCGAACTTCACATCCGGATAGCGTTTGGCCACCTTGATGGTCGGGTCCATGAACCCGAACGAGGTCGTGAAGATCAGCTTGTTGCCTTCATCGGCCAGCTGGCGGATGACGCGTTCGGCGTCCGGGCCTTCCTTGACGCTTTCGACGTACGAGGTCTTTACCTTGTCGCCCAGTTCGGCTTCCAGCATCTTGCGGCCCTGGTCGTGCGAATAGGTCCAGCCGTGATCACCCACCGGACCGACATAAACGAAGCCAACCTTGAGCGGGTCGGCAGCCAAGGCCTTCGTGCCGATGAACGGCATTGCCAGCGCGGTTGCGCCGGTGGTTTTCACAAAACTGCGCCTGTCAAACTTCACCATCACTCAACTCCCTCGTGAGGATATTTTTCACCGCCGGTTACATTAGGATGCAGGCAGGTGAGGTCAATCAGCCAATTGCCTTAATCAACGACAGAATGATGTTTTTGGCTGAATTGCCGCATTTTCAGGCAAGGCGGGGTGTCAGGTCCTGCAAATCCCGGAAATAGGGCAGACGCGCACGCGCGCCGCCAACGCTGGCGGCATCAATCGGCGCGGTGATGAGCTGTTCTGCAGGACCGGCACGGGCGGCGTCGCGGCCTTGCGGGGTGATGATGCACGAGCCGCCATGATAAGTCAGGCCGTTCTCCGTGCCCGCGTGATTGGCGTAAAGCAGCCAGCAGCCGTTCTCGAAGGCGCGCGCCGGGATCACCCGGTCTGCGACCTGGTCCCACTGGTCCGACAGGGCAGTGGGCACGAGGACGGTTTCAGCACCGGCCAGGCAGGCCGCGCGCACGGCTTCGGGAAACTCCGCGTCATAGCAGATCAGGATGGCGCAAGTCATGCCGCCCAGCTTGAACAGGGTCAGGCCCGGCCCCGCATGAAACCAGCCGTCTTCACTGCCCGGTGGAATGGCGAGCTTGCGATGGTTGGCGAGGGTGGTGCCATCCGGACCGATGGCCAGGGCAGCGTTGTAGACGGCGTCTCCATCGCGTTCGGGATAGCCGTAGACGATGGCGGTGCCAGTGCTGCGAGCGAGCTGTGCGGCACGTTGTGCAAAGGGACCGTCAGCCGGTTCGGCGAGGGCGTGGAGCTGTTCGCCCACATGATAGCCGGACATGAACAGCTCCGGACACACGACCAGGTCAAGCTGCTGCGCCTCGATGGCGCGGGCGAGCTTGTCGAGCCGGGCCTCTGGCGTCAGCCCGGCCCCATCACACTGAAAGACGCCTGCCTTCATGGCGCTCACTTGTCGACGATGAAGATCTGGCGCGGGTAGTCGGTCAGGTATTCGCAGCCGGTTTCAGTCACCACGATCGAGTCTCCAATACGCCCGCCAAACTCGCCGTCGACCGAGATGCCGCCATCGACGGCGAAGGTCATGCCCGGCTTCAGCACGGTCTTGTCGCCCTGCTTGAGTTCCGGGCTTTCCAGGTAGGCCATGCCGATGGAGCGCCCGGTGCGATAGCCGGTCTCATAGCCGCGTTCGGCATAGACCTCGTTGGCGGCCTCTGCCACTTGCTCGGCAGTGACACCGGGGCGGATGGCGGCGATTGCCGCCTGCTGCGCATCAATGGCCGCTTGCTGCACGCGCGCTGCTTCATCAGAGATTTCGAGGATGTGGAACATCCGGTCGAAGCCCAGCTTGTACTGCTTGAACTGTGCCATGTTGCAGAAGCAGAAATAGACCGGATCGCCGCGCTGCAATTCCTTCACGCTGGCGCGGCGATGCACCATGGAGGTATCACGGCCCGACTGCATGATCTGCAGGTTGTGGATCATTGGCGAGACAAACTGCTCCCAGCCCTTCGCGGTCAGGAAGCCGGCGGCCTTGCGGGTGCCTGCATTGATGACGGCAAGCGCTGCTTCATATTCCGGCGAACCCTCGGCCAGCGCGCCGTGGGCAGCGGCCATCATGGCGCCGGCAATCTGGCCCGCCTGCTTCATCACCTCGATTTCGAGCGGTGACTTGATCATCCGCATGGGTGCGATGAGCGGCGATACGTCAACGAGCTGAACGCCCTTCATCTGGTCATCAAGCCAGTTGCGCACGATCACCGGCATGGAGTTGCGCTCGATACCGAGCGTCTTGAGGCCCGGACCAAGTGTCCTGGCCAGCACGTTCTCCCAACGGTTCTCGCCGGAGTCTTCCCAGGTGCGCACGTCCTCGACCCAGGTCATCGCGCCAACCATTTCGCTTTCCATCAGCGGCGTGACCACAATGGGTGCATCGTGCGCACGCACGATCAGGAAAGACGGCCGGCCGAACTCCACCGACAGGTAGCCCCAGAACCCGGCGAAATAGGCGATTGTGCTTTCATCGGTGATGAGCGCCACATCAAGGCCCTCGTCCTTCATGATCTGTTGCAGGCGCTCGGTGCGCTGGCGGGCTTCTTCAAGCATCGGGGTGGGACTCCTGTAGGTGTGTTGCCGGGCATCAGGCTAGGACCTGGGTGCAGGAAATCTTTGCTGAAAGCGACATTACCGGATTAGGCTGGGCCGTTTTCCGGTTGGGCTCAACTTGAAGGTGATGCGCCATGAATGCCGATCCCGGTTTTGCAGTGCGGTCTCGCAGCTATGACGTGAAGTTTGATGAGGGCCGCCATGACCGGGCCAAGATCGGGTATGTGCTGCTGGCAACCGAACAGACCATCCAGGATGACGTGATGCTGCTGCGGCCGGATGGGGTGGGCGTGCACGTTGCCCGTGCCGCCATTCCGGACTCAATTACCAATCAGACGCTGGCCGCGCAGGCCGGCCTGCTGGCCGATGCGGCTGCCACGCTGCTGCCGGACGGATCGCTCGACGTGGTGTGCTATGCCTGCACGTCCGGCTCGCTGGTGATCGGTGAGGAGCGGGTGTTTGCGGAGCTCAACAAGGGCCAACCGCAGGCCAAGGCAACATCTCTCATCACCGGTGTCATGCGCGCGCTTGAGGCGGTCGGGGCAAAGCGCATCGTGGTCGGCACACCTTATCTGGATGAGGTGAACCAGGCCGAAGCCGACTACATGAGCGCTCGCGGGTTTGACATCCTCGATATCCAGGGGCTGAACCTGGAGAAGGATAGCGACATGGTGCGGGTGACGCCGGACTTCATCCGCGAGTTCGCCATTTCGCTGGACCGGCCCGATGCCGATGCCGTGTTCATTTCGTGCGGTGCGCTGAGAACGCTGGATGTGATCGGCGAGATCGAGGCGGTCATCAGCAAGCCGGCGATCTGCTCCAACCAGGCGATGATCTGGGACACGCTGCGGCTTGCCGGCATCACCGACCGGTTCGACGGTTACGGACGGCTGCTCAGCGAACTTTAGCGACGATCAGGTGGCCGGGCTGGGGCTCGCCTTCCTCGTGGCGAACCGTGATGTCCTGCACGTGCACGAGCTCAAAACCGGCGGCGTCCAGTTCGCGCCTCAGGTAGGCAACCGCATGGTGGAACCGCTGGTGCGGGCCGACTGTGAACGTCTTGTCGTCACCTTCCAAGAGCTCGGTTGAAAAGGCGAACACGGCACCGGGCGCGCTTACCCGCCGGACACCGGCAAACAGCTCCTCCACCCCGCCGAGATAGGGCAGCACGTCGGTTGCAACGATCAGGTCCCAAGGCGCTTCGTCCTCGATCTCCTGAACGAAGGCAACCACGTCTCCCACGTACAGTTCGTCATAGAGGTCTGTCTCGCCTGCGATATCGACCATGCGCGATGACAGGTCGATGCCGGTGCGGTGATGGGTGATGTCGGTCAGGGCAACGCCGGCAAGGCCTGTACCGCATCCCAGATCCAGCAGCCGCGCATAAGGTCCGGCTGCGTGCTCGCCAAGTGCTGCACGCAAGGTGAGCGGTACGTGATAACCAAGCTGGTCAACCAGAATGTCCTCGAAGGCATCGGCATGCTGGTCGAACAGGGTTTCGACATAAGCCTCGGATGCCCGGTCCGGAACCGCGCCCTTGCCCATTGAGGCAAGACGCACGGCTGCACCGCCGTGATCTTCCGGATCCAGTTCCAGCACCCGGACATAGGCGCGCGCCGCCGCCTCGTGATCGCCGGCTTTCTCCAGCGCCAGGGCGGTATTGTAGGCGTCTGCCAGTTCGTCGTCGTCGCCTGTGTTTGCCATCAGGTGCTGGTCCGTTTGCCTGTTGCCGAGAGTGTGCCCATATAGAGCATTCTTTTGCTAACAGGAAAGCGTCATCCAGCTTGGCTTCATCGGATACATTTCGGCCTGTAAAGGTCCGCGCCACGCGCGACGAGGAATTGGCACGCTCGTGGGTGCTGACGCTTGTGGCGGTCGGCATGTCCGCCTCGCTGGTGCGCGAGCAGGGCGGCTTTGCCATCTATGTCGATCCGGAGGACGAACTGCGCGCGGGCTGGGAACTTGACCAGTATGACGAAGAAAACGGAACCGCCGAGCGAAAGCGGAAAGCCAAACGGGCGGCACCGGCCTTCACCCTGTCGTTCTCCAATTCCGCACTGGCTTATGCCGCACTGCTGACGTTCTTCTTCGGTGCAGCGCGGCGCGATTGGCTGGGGGTCAACTGGGCGGCGGACGGTGCAATGGTCGCCCATCACGTGACATCGAAGCTGGAACTGTGGCGGGTGGTGACGGCGCTGACGCTTCACCTCGACCTGGCGCACCTGGCGTCCAACCTGTTCTTCGGGATCGTGTTTGTTTACCTGCTGTCAAAGGAGATCGGCACTGGCGCGGCGTGGGCCTCGGTGCTGCTTGCAGGCGCTGCGGGCAACCTGGCCAATGCCATCTGGCAGGATGCAGCACACACCTCGATCGGGGCATCGACAGCGGTATTCGCTGCAGTTGGCATTTTGGCGGCACTGCGCCAGCAATGGCGTCCGCCAAAGGTTTCGCTGAGGTACTGGGCACCGCTGGGCGGTGGCGTGATGCTGCTGGCCTGGCTGGGGTTTGGCGAAGGCAACGTCGACTATGGTGCACATGTGCTGGGGTTTGCGGCTGGTATTGCCGGTGGCTGGTTGCTGTCGCGAAAGCCCAAGGCCTGGTTCGAGGATGAGCAACGCCAGACCAACGCGCTCAAGCTGACGGCAACAGTTCTGGCGGCAGCCTGGGGGCTGGCACTGGCCGTGTGAAGGCGCTGGCCGCTAGGCGCTAGTGTCCAGTTCTTCGCGCAGGGCCTCGGAAATGAAGTCCATGAAGGTGTGGATGCGCGCTGCGTTGGCAAGGTCGGGGTGGGTGATAACCCACAAGCCATTGCCGGCGTTTTCCGGCTCGTAGTCCAGCCGGACGAGGTCCTTGTGCCTGTCTCCCACATAGGAAGGCAGCAGCGCCACGCCCAACCCCTGGGCGGCGGCATTGGCCAGCCCCATAATCGTATCTGCAGTCAATACGATGTTTGCGCGCGGAAACGTGCGCCGCATCCACTTTCCCGGTGTGGAGCCTGCCAGGGTGTGGTCCGGTGCCAGCCAGTCGAGATCCCCAGCCGCCCGGTTCTGGTTCGCGGCAACATATTCAGGCGTCCCATAGACGAAGAACTTGAAGTCGCAAGCCTTCCGGCCAGCCAGATTGTCGGCAAGTGCAGGGGCGGGGCGAATGGCGATGTCTGCATCGCGCCGGCTGATCGACAATAGCGAGTTGGTGGTTGATACCTCGAACGAGATGCCCGGATAGCGCTGTCGGAACCGCTGCAGGTGTTTGCCAAGCAAGGTGTGCAGCAAGGTGTCCGTGGTGGTCAGCCGTATGGTGCCCTCCAGCTTCAGGTCAGTGCCTGCAATCTTGCGTTCCAACCCCCACACTGCCTGTTCTACCTGGCGGGCGGCTTCGAGCAGTTGCTGACCCTCGACGGTCAGTTTGTAGCCATCCGGCCGCCGGTCGAAGACGGTCACTTCGTGCAGTGCCTCAAAAGAGGAGATGCGCCGCTGGACGGTTGAGTGATTGACCTGCAGTGACCGTGCAGCAGCAGCCAGTGAGCCGTTATTGGCCACGGCGAGGATGAATTGCAGGTCGCTCCAGTCAAGTCTGTGCATTCGCGCACGCATCCTTTGCACATTTGAGGAGTTTGTGATCGTTGGCGCATAGCTTACCGTTTGACCTCGCCACTGTGAAGCACATCCAACCGGGAGTTTGTTGATGATGAAGAAGCTGATTTTGAGTGTTGCCGCCGCCGCCGTCGTTGCCACCGGCATCAGTGCTGTGTCTGCCAATGAATCTGCTGAAAAGGCTGTCAAGGCGCGTCAGGCATTGATGCAGGTTTACGCCTTCAACATCGGCCAGCTTGGCGCGATGGTAAAGGGCGAGAAAGAATACAATGCTGACCTTGCCAAGGCATCGGCAGAAAACCTGGTCAAGGCGACCTCGATGAACGGCATGGCAATGTGGGTGCCGGGAACCTCCATCGACGACGAGGGCATGGCCGGAAAGTCCTGGGCCAAGGCCGACATCTGGGCTTCCGGGTCCGAGGTAGGCGAAAAGGCCAAGGCGATGCGCGAAGCTGCTGCCCAGATGGCCGAGGTTGCCGGCAATGGACTTGATGCCATGAAGGGCGCAATGGGCGGCCTTGGCGGCGGCTGCAAGGGCTGCCACGAGAAGTATCGCGCGCCGAAGAACTGATGCAGCCCCCGGAGTGCCAGGGCAGTCAAAGGCCCGGCAGACTCCACGTGCGCCCGGCCCCTTTCATGACGCGAGGGGCCGGGTGTTTTTGTTCAAAAGCCTCGTGACACCGCGAAAAGACGGACCCGGTTTTGGCTATTTGCCAACGAGTTTGAAGCGGCCTTCGGGAATGTCGTAGCGCGCCTCGATGGCAGCAGCAGCGATGACAGTCTTGTCGCCGCGTGCAGCATCGGGCACATCGAGCCCGCCCTTCACCGCCTTGACGCTGATCTGCCCATAGGGCATCTGCCGCGCGACTTCAGCGGTATCGACCTTGTCAGGCTGCTGCACCCCAATGGTGATGTTGACCTGCATCTGAGCCGGGTCCAGCCCCAGCGACCAGTACAGCGACAGAGACGAATGCCGCATGGCATCGTGCACCGCGCGGACGGCAGCCTTGGTGTAGTCACCGCCATAAAGGTCGTTGCCGGTGCCCATTTCCAGGATGAGGCGCTGGTCAGCCATGGGCCTGCGCCTCCGTGTCTTCGACATCGAAATAGACAACCGCTGCCGCATTGGCCATCACGGTCATCGAGCCGTCGTCCTTCGGTATGTCGAGCCCGCCTTCTTCCACGGTCACAGTTGCGGTGCCATAGGGCAGCACGTCCGCCACCGCCGCCTTGTCAACGAGTTCAGGTCTGGCAACGCCGATCAGCACCTCGACCTGCATGGCCTCACGCGGAAAGCCGAACGCCGGTGCCATGGTTAGCGAGTTGTGCCACAGCGCGTCCTTCAGGGCGCGCACGGCGGCCTTGGTGTAGTCGGCCCCCTGAAGGTCGGTGCCCATGCCAAACTCCATGGCGAAGCGCTTGCGGGCCATGTGCCTCAGTCCTCGGCCGACAGGTCGAAGTTGGTGTCCGGGAACCACTTGGCCAGCCGCACATCGGCAGAACGCGCATGGGCTTCCATGCCTTCAAGCCGCGCGATGCGGGCACAGGCAGGGCCAATCGCCTTGTTGGCCTCGCGGCTCATGCGCTGCCAGGTCACGGTCTTGAGGAATTTGCCGACGAAAAGCCCGCCCGTATAGCGCGCCGCCTGCTTTGTGGGCAGCACATGGTTGGGGCCGGATACCTTGTCGCCGAACGATACGTTGGTCTCTTCGCCAAGGAACAGCGAGCCGTAATTGCGCAGGTTGTTGTGCCACCAGTCGAGGTCTTCGCACATCACCTGCAGGTGTTCCGATGCATAGTCGTCGGACACCTTCACCGCTTCCTCGCGGGTGTCGCACACCACCACCTCGGCATAGTC
>JAWVYF010000040.1:0-14961 GCA_033722845.1 Anderseniella sp.
CGGCATCAGTAATGCGAGCAGATTGCACAACACTTCGGCATTGCGCGAGACGTGACCGCCATCCGCGAGAATCTGGTGATCCAGTTCGAAAGCCAGCCGTTGCATGGCCAGCTTTTGCATGGGCTCCAGCCCGGTGGTGCCATAACTGCCATAGGCCAGGCCGATGGCAGCGAACAACCTGTCTGCAGGCAGCCCTGCCGATGGCCCTTTGCGCATCAGCAACCGAAGCTGTGCAGTCAGGCTGGCAAGGAATGAAGTTTCGAAGCTGCGTGATGCACCGGCAAGCAGGAACGGCGTGCACTGCACCCAGTTGATCACGCGGCGGGACAAGGTGGCGGTGTCGCATGCCGGTGCTGTCCGGTAGGCTTTTTCCTCGAGCCATTCAGTGATCAGGCCTCGGGCAAAAACGCGATAAAGCTGGCCTCTGGCCGCATCCAGATCATGCAGATAATCGAATGCGTGCAGGGCTTCATCGAAACTTGCGGGCCGGGCGTCCTGCAGCGAGAACACCGATGCACCGCGCAAGATGACGCGGCAACCGCCCATCTCGAAGATGCCCCGGTACAGGTTGGGCGCATTGGATGCATCACCGCTTGCAAGCGCGGGTATGGCGAGGCCGGTGCCGGTTGCCTTCGACACGTGAAGGTTTGGGAACGCTGATGCTGCCGTGCGCGCGGCCTGGTCCGCCACCTGGCGAAGGCTCAGGCTGACAAGGCTGGTCAAATCTGCGGTTGCGAGCGTCATCTTCTATGCCGGTAATGATCATGAGGCGCAGCGTCCGGGTTTCGCGCATGTGGCGACACACCCCGGCGGCTGTTGCCAGATGCACATTCAAGCCCGGATATCGTTAACGAAATGATAACGAGGTGTGTCAGGGCGCACGGTGCTGCAGACGGGCGGCATAAAACCCGTCGATGCGCTCAGCTGATCCAATTGCCATGGACGGCAGGGTGCGCAAATCACCGCGTTTGGTGATGAAATCAGCCGTAATGCCAAGTTGACCGGGTTCAATGGCAACACGGTCAAACTGACGGTTTTCGTTCAGGAAGGCCTGCACCTGTTTCGTGCCTTCTTCTGCCACGAGTGAACAGACGGCATAAACCAGGTTGCCACCGGGCTTGAGCAGGGTTGCGGCATGGCGCAGGAGTGCTCTTTGTTGTTTGACGAGTACGCGGATATCGTCTTCTCGGCGAATCCACGGCAGTTCCGGATGACGCCGCATGGTGCCGGTTGCCGAACATGGGGCATCAAGCAGGATTGCGTCAAACGGCTCTTCAGGCTCAAAGGACAACGCATCTTCAGTAATGCAGCTGGCTGACAGTCCGGTCCGGCCGAGATTTTCCTGTACCTTTTCCAGCCGGGCCTCGGACACATCAAGGGCCGTCACTTTTGCGCCCATCGCTGCCAGCTGCAATGTTTTGCCGCCGGGGGCAGCGCACATGTCCAGTACGCGGCGGCCGGTTACATCGCCGAGCAGTTTTGCCGGTAGGGCGGCAGCTGCGTCCTGTACCCACCAGTGGCCTTCGGCATATCCGGGCAGCGACGGTATGGCCGGATAGGGTGCCGCAAAGCGAATTGACCCGGTTGGCAGTCGTATACCGCCCGCCGCTTCAAGTTCAGCGGTATGGCTTGCATCAACGACAGACAGGTCCAGATCAGGTTGCACCAGATGCGCCTGCGCGCACGACAGGGCGGTTTTCTCGCCAAGGTCCGCGCGCAGTTTCTTGCCAAGCCAATGAGGCAGGTTGGTCAGCGCAGATGGCATGTCTGCAAGCAGAGCCTCCCGGTCGTCAGCAATGCGATGCAGCAATGCATTTACAAGCGACTTGAAGCGGGCTGACGATCTGTCAGCTGCAGCCAGTTCCACACTGGTGCTGATGGCGGCATGGGGCCCGGTTTCCAGAAACAGGATTTGTGCTGCACCGGCCAGCAGAATGAGCTTCGTGCGACCAGCCCTGCGGTCGAGGGGCCGGTCCATGTAGCGGGCAATGATCTGCTCAATCTGCCCCTTGCGTCTCAGGCAGGTTGCTGCCAGCAAATGCACAAACGCCCGGTCGCGCTGGTCTGCGATGGCTGCGGCGTGCTGCTCAAGGGCATCGTCAAGAAAGTTCCGTTCGTACAACACGCTTTCAAGCGCACGTACAACCGCCTCGCGCGATGCGAGACCGGTTCCGTTGCCGGTATTTGCAGGATTGGTCAGCCCCACGGCCCACGTTCCGTCTGAACTGGTGCGGGGCCGGAAGATGCGCCCGACCATGGCCCTGAGGAACCTTGCTGCATGCCACCAAACCCACCGCTTGCGGCCAGCTTCTCAAGGGCTGCAATGCGGTTTTCGGTATCGGGGTGGGTGGAGAACAGGTTGTCCATGCGCGCACCAGACAGCGGATTGATGATGAACATGTGTGCGGTAGCCGGATTGGCTTCCGCCGTGTCGTTCTCAATGCGGTGCGCTGCACCTGCAATGCGCTGCAGGGCCGAGGCCAATGCCATCGGCTTGCCGCAGATCTCCGCGCCGCGCTTGTCGGCGGCATACTCGCGGGTCCGGCTGATCGCCATCTGCACCAGCATGGCGGCCATTGGTGCGAGAATGACCATGGCGAGTGTGCCGATCATGCCAAACGGATTGTCGCGGCTGCGGCCGCCAAAAAACATGCCGAAGTTGGCCAGCATCGAAACCGCGCCGGCAATGGTTGCGGTGATCGTCATGATCAGCGTATCGCGGTTCTGAATGTGGGCCAGCTCATGGGCCATTACGCCTTCAATCTCTTCGTAGTTTAGCGACTGCAGAAGGCCGGTGGTCGCCGCCACGGCTGCATTTTCCGGGTTGCGGCCTGTCGCGAATGCGTTGGGCTGCGGGTTGTCCATGACATAGACCTTGGGCATCGGAAGGCCTGCATTGTCTGCAAGCCTTGCGACCATGTCGTACAGTTCCGGAAACTGGCTTTCGTTGGCCGGCGTGGCGCCGTGCATGCGCAGCACCATCTTGTCGGAGTTCCAGTAGGCAAATACGTTCATGCCCACAGAAAACACGAGCGCCATCAGCATGCCGCCCTGGCCGCCGATCATGTACCCAATGCCAAGAAACAGCGCCGTCATGCCGGCAAGCAGAACCGCTGTCTTCATGTAATTCATGACACCTGAACTCCGTTGATCGAAACCAGCCGCGGTTTGTCCGGTTGTTGATCAGCCACGGCCGACACTATATGCCCATGGCAAGCGGGCAATTCAATGTGGATACGACATGAGCAGTTCGGGACCTGAGGCAAAGCCGCTCAGCGATGCGGCAAAGCGGGCGCTGGCCGAAGCTGAGGCGCGGCGCAAGGCGGCAGAGCCCGCCCGTTTGCCGAAAGAGATAGACGGGCGCGATGGCCCGGAGCCAACGCGGTTTGGCGACTGGGAAAAGGACGGCATCATCAGCGACTTCTAATGGTGCGATCATGAGTGACTTGCAGACACCTGCCTCGTGGCTTAAAGGTGCGCGCATCACGGGGGCCCCGCTCGCAGCCCTCTTTTTTCAGCGATGACAGGAGTTTGGTGAGATGGCTGCAACAGGTTCGGTCAAGAAGGTCGTGCTGGCCTATTCAGGTGGCCTTGATACGTCGATCATCCTGAAGTGGCTGCAGACCGAGCTTGGCGCCGAAGTAGTGACGTTTACTGCTGATCTCGGTCAGGGTGACGAGCTTGAGCCGGCGCGGCGCAAGGCCGAGATGCTGGGCATAAGGGAAATATATATTGAGGATCTGCGCGAGGAGTTCATCTCCGACTTTGTGTTTCCGATGTTCCGGGCAAATGCACTTTATGAAGGCGTCTACCTCCTGGGCACGTCGATTGCGCGCCCGCTCATTTCCAAGCGGCTGGTCGAGATTGCGGCCGAGACGGGGGCCGATGCGGTGGCTCATGGTGCAACCGGCAAGGGCAACGATCAGGTGCGGTTTGAACTGTCTGCCTATGCGCTCAACCCGGATATAAAGGTCATCGCACCCTGGCGGGACTGGTCATTCAAGTCTCGTACCGACCTGATCAATTTTGCCGAGCAGCACCAGATACCCGTTCCCAAGGACAAGCAAGGCGAAGCGCCGTTCTCGGTTGATGCGAACATGTTGCACTCGTCATCCGAGGGCAAGGTGCTGGAAGATCCCTGGCAGGAAGCACCAGAGTATGTGCACATGCGCACCGTGTCGCCGATGGATGCACCTGACAAGGCAACCGACGTCGAGATTGAATTCCAGAACGGTGACCCGGTGGCGCTCAATGGCATGCAGATGAGCCCCGCCACCCTGTTTGCTGCGTTGAACGACCTTGGCCGGGACAATGGTATCGGACGTATCGACCTGGTTGAGAACCGCTTTGTCGGGATGAAGTCCCGCGGTGTTTATGAAACGCCGGGCGGTACAATTCTGCTGGCTGCTCACCGCGCCATGGAGTCGATCACGCTGGATCGCGGGGCCGCTCACCTGAAGGACGAGTTGATGCCGCGTTATGCGGAATTGATTTACAACGGATTCTGGTTCTCGCCTGAGCGCGAAATGCTGCAGGCTGCAATTGATCACTCGCAAAGCCATGTCGAAGGCAAGGTGCGGCTCAAGCTCTACAAGGGCAACGTCATCGTAACGGGCCGCCAGAGTGACAAGTCGCTTTATTCTGAAGAACTCGTCACGTTCGAAGACGATCACGGCGCCTATGACCAGAAAGATGCAGCAGGCTTTATCCGCCTCAATGCGCTTCGGCTGAGGACACTGGCTGCCCGTAACCGCAAAGGCTAGCTTTGTGTAACGGACGCCTGTTGATGTGATCGCGACAGGATATCCCACGCCGCATTGATGCGCTTGGCCATGGCAACGAAGTAGTTCGATACTTCTGTTGGCAGTCCTGCAGCGGAATACCGATCAGGGTGGTACAGACGTGCCAGCTGTACGAATGCTTCACGGATGGCTTCGGGCGAAGCATCCGGTGTAATACCGAGCACTGCATATGGATCAAACGCTGCAGCCTCCACGTTGCGGCGGGTGAGCTGATCGGCCTTGGGTATGTCTGATTGGGTCAGGCTGGAAATGGCTGCCTTGTTGATGTGGCGGACCTCTCCATTGTGCAGGTGAAATTCGACAAAGGCTGCGGGGGAGTTCAAGGCGTCCGACAACCTGCCGGGGCCGGTGCAGATCAGGTTTCCGCTCAGCACTTCGCCGCTGGCGAGGGTCAGGCTGGCTGGAATGGCGTTGACTTGGGCAGTCATGTTTGAGGCTCTGGACTTCTCGAACATCGGATCGTTCCTCGGTCGTTGTGCGTTGTGCCAGCCTGAGACAGGCGTTTTGCAGTGCGCTTCAATATGCGCATTCCGTGCCACAGCGCGCCGTGCTACACGCCGCGCAACATTGACAACTCTGTTTGAAAGCACCCTTCGAGATGAACCTCAGAAATATTGCCATCATCGCGCACGTCGACCATGGCAAAACCACGCTGATTGACCGACTGCTGGCACAGTCCGGCAGCGTCCGAGAAAACCAGCGTGTTGCCGAACGCGCGATGGATTCCAACGATCTGGAGCGTGAACGCGGCATCACCATTCTGGCCAAGGTAACCTCGGTCGAATGGGGCGAAACGCGCATCAACATCGTCGATACTCCGGGTCACGCCGACTTTGGCGGAGAGGTTGAGCGCATCCTCAACATGGTCGATGGCGCCATCCTGCTCGTCGACGCAGCTGAAGGCCCGATGCCGCAGACCAAGTTCGTGCTGCAGAAAGCGCTGGCCATCGGTCTCAGGCCAATCGTGGCGATCAACAAGATCGACAAGCCGGAAGAACGCCACGAAGATGTGATCAACGAAGTGTTTGACCTGTTCGCGGCACTTGATGCCGACAACGACCAGCTCGACTTCCCGATACTTTATGGTTCTGCCAAACAGGGCTGGATGGCAATGGAGCCAACCGGCCCGCAGGACGACATGTCAGCGCTGTTCGACCTGGTGGTGAAGCATGTGCCTGCACCGTCTGTCGAGGAAGGTCCGTTCCGGCTGCTGGCCACCACCATCGAAGCCAATGCCTATCTTGGCCGCATCCTGACCGGGCGGGTGCGGTCGGGCTCGGTCAAGCCAAACCAGCCGATCAAGGCACTGGACCGGTCTGGCAAGGTGGTCGAACAGGGTCGTGTGTCAAAGGTGCTGGCCTTCCGCGGCCTTGAGCGTCAGCCGATTGAAGAGGGCGTTGCCGGAGATATCGTTTCCATTGCTGGCCTGACCAAGGCAACCGTTGCCGATACGCTGTGTGCCGTGGAGGTCAGTGAGGCCATCGAGGCGCAGCCGATTGATCCACCGACGCTGTCCATGACGTTCCGCATCAACGACGGTCCGCTGGCTGGCAAGGAAGGTGACAAGGTGCAAAGCCGTGTCATCCGTGACCGGTTGATGAAGGAAGCCGAGGGCAATGTGGCGCTGAAAGTGCGCGACCTTGATGGCGAAGCGTTTGAGGTTGCCGGCCGTGGCGAACTGCAATTGTCGATCCTGATCGAGACCATGCGCCGCGAAGGGTTCGAGTTGACGGTTGGCCGTCCGCGCGTGGTGATGCAGCAGGATGCTGAAACCGGCCAGCGGCTTGAGCCGGTCGAGGAAGTCATCATCGACGTTGATGAAGAGTTTTCTGGTGCTGTTGTCCAGAAGCTGTCAGAGCGCAAGGCCGAACTGAAAGACATGCGTCCGTCTGGTGCGGGTCGCCAGCGGCTGATGTTTCATGCACCGACGCGCGGCCTGATCGGCTATCAGGGCGAGTTGATGACCGATACGCGCGGCACGGCCATCATGAACCGCCTGTTCCATGCCTATGCACCGCATATGGGTACGATACCGGCGCGCCATACCGGAGTGCTTCTGTCCAACTCGGAAGGCGATGCGGTGGCATATGCGCTTTGGAAACTCGAAGACCGCGGGCCGATGTTTATCGAACCGGGTGACAAAGTATACGCCGGGATGATCGTTGGTGAGCATACCCGGGGCAACGACCTCGAGATCAATGTGCTGAAGGCCAAGCAGCTCACCAACATTCGCGCGGCTGGCAAGGACGACTCCATTCTGCTCACGCCGCCAATCCGGCTTACACTTGAGCGTGCGCTTTCCTATATTGCCGATGACGAGTTGGTCGAGGTGACGCCCAAGTCGATCCGGTTGCGCAAGGCGATCCTTGATCCGCATGAGCGCAAGCGTGACGAGCGCCGTCGCAACGAGGAAGCGCTGAGCGCTTGAGCGAATTTGAGAGAGGCTGAAGAATGGCAGTTGAAGCAGGGTTGAATCCAGCGCTGACAAAGTGGAATGGCGAGTTTGGCTTGCCTGACTTTCAGCAAGTTTCAGACAGGGATTTCGAGCCTGCCTTCGACCATGCCATGGCCGCACACCTTGCCGAAATCGATGTGATCGCCGGTAACGGCGATGCGCCGACGATGGCCAACACCATTGAAGCCTTCGAGCTCTCGGGGCTGGACCTGCAGCGTGTATCGGGGCTGTTCTGGCATCGCGCCGGTACGGACAGCACGCCTGAAATCCAGAAACTTGAGCGTGAAATCGGCCCCAAACTCGCCACCCATTCTGCAAAGATCTTCATGAATGCAGAATTGTTTGCCCGCATTTCAGACCTTTACGAACGCCGCAGCGCGCTTGGTCTGACGCCTGAACAGGAACGTGTTCTGGAACTGCATTACAAACGGTTCGTCAAGGAAGGCGCGAATCTCGATGAGGCTGGCAAGACGCGGCTGGCGGAGATCGATCAGCGGCTGGCGGTGCTGGCGGCCACATTCGGGCAAAACGTGCTGGGCGACGAGGCCAGCTGGGTGCTGCCACTGAAAAGTGAAGCAGATCTCGCCGGCTTGCCGGACAGCCTCAAGGCAGCCTTGGCGGAAGCCGCGCGAGAGCGTGGCGTTGACGCGCCTTATGCCGTGACGCTTGCCCGCTCCATTGCTGATCCGTTCCTCACCCTGTCTGCCCGGCGCGACCTGCGGGAGAAGGTATTCCGCGGTTGGACTGCGCGTGGCGACATGACCGATGAAAGACGTAATCCGGACGTTGTGGCTGAGACTCTCAAGTTGAGGGCCGAGAAAGCCAGACTGCTCGGCTACGATGATTTCGCCGCGCTGAAGCTGGACGGCACAATGGCAAAGACGGCAGGGGCCGTTGAGGAGTTGCTGAACACGGTATGGCCACAGGCTTTGACCAGTGCTGCCGCGCATCAGGCTGACTTGCAGACGCTCGCCAATGAGGACGGCATAAACGATGCCATCCAGCCGTGGGACTGGCGGTACTACTCAGAAAAGTTGCGGCAACGGAACTATGATCTCGACGATGGTGAGCTCAAGCCATACTTGCAATTGGACCGCATGATCGAAGCTGCGTTCGACGTGGCCAACCGGTTGTTTGGCATCAGTTTCAGAGAGCGTACAGATATTGCCGGCCCGCATCCGGAAGCTCGTGTTTTCGAGGTTCTGGAAGCCAATGGCAGCATTCGGGGCGTTTTCATCGGCGATTATTTTGCCCGGCCCACCAAACGCTCTGGCGCGTGGATGAACCTGTTGCGCAAGCAGCACAAGCTGCAGGGTGGCCAGAGCCCGGTTGTTTTCAACGTGATGAACTTTGCAAAACCGTCCACGGGACAACCGGCGCTCTTGTCGATGGATGATGCACGCACACTGTTCCATGAGTTTGGTCATGCCCTGCACGGTTTGCTTTCAGATGTCACTTATCCGTCTGTTTCAGGCACGTCGGTGTCGCGGGATTTTGTAGAGTTGCCATCGCAGCTTTACGAACACTGGCTGACCGTGCCGGATGTCCTGCGCAAACACGCGCGGCACGTGGAGACGGGTCAACCGATCCCGGCGGTACTGCTGGACAAGGTGCTGGCCGCACGTCAGTTCGATGCCGGTTTTGATGCCATCGAGTATACCTCGTCTGCATTGGTGGACATGCGGGTTCACACCGCAGATCCGACACGCGCCGGCAGCGATCCGATCTCATTCGAGCAAGACTTTCTCGATGAACTGCAGATGCCGTCAGCAATAACAATGCGTCACCGGACGCCGCATTTTCTGCATGTCTACTATGGCGATGGTTATGCGGCCGGATACTATAGCTACATGTGGTCCGAGGTCCTCGATGCTGACGCGTTTGCAGCCTTTGAAGAAGCCGGTGATCCGTTTGATTCTGACACTGCCAAGTTGTTGCGGGAGGCCGTCTACAGCTCGGGCAACACACGCCCGCCCGAAGACGCGTACAAGGCGTTTCGCAAGCGGTTGCCGACGGCGGATGCCATGCTGGCAAAGCGCGGCCTGAAATCTGAGGCCGCTTGATACGATCAGCTGTCCGGACTGGGGCAATTCAGACCTGAATCAATCGAAACCAGAATTGCTCTAGTTGGGCAGGTGGGCGTATGGGCCTTGCTTGCCGTGAAATGCCGGTTTGTCGTTCCGGCAGTCGAAGGCTCTTGCCAACTCATCAGCAACCTTGCGGGCCAGTTCGTTAGCGTTCTTGTTGGCCCGTGCGTCGACCAGGCCCACCATGCAACCGGGCTTTCCATCAAGGCCGGCGAGCCTTGAGATAACCAGCATGTTGCCTTCGCGCTTTGGATCTGATGATCCGGTGGCGGGATCGATGTTGTCCAGGAACCAGCGCAAAATGGTGGCGAATGGTTTACCGTCTTCAAGCCGCCACTCGACTGTCGTGTTAATGCGGTTCCAGGGTCCGAAACTCTGCCAGGGGGCGTCATATCCTTCGGGCTGATCGCCAAAGGTGACAGCGGCGCGCAGATCGCCCTCGGCGTAGTGTACGGGGATGCTGCCGAAGCCTTTGCACTGCAAGGTGATGCTGGCACCCTCTTCGCTCTCGGAGATGATCTTGCAGTCCTTCTTGAAGTCGATCTTGGTGTAGTCGCTGGAGATGGAGCCGGCCGTTGCCGATACGGTGAGTGCGACAAGAGTTGATGCAGCCAAGACAAGGTTTCTCATGTTATCTGGTCTCCAATCAAAATGAGCACATAGTAATTGCGCCTCTCGCGCGCTTACACTGACACACTACGTACGCAAGGAACATCCAATGCGGATTGATGAAATTTCCATCGGCGAGAATCCGCCAGAGGTGGTGAACACGATTATCGAGGTGCCGATTGGCGGCGAGCCGATCAAGTACGAGATGGACAAGGCCGCCGGTACGATGGTGGTCGACCGCTTCCTCTACACCTCGATGCGATATCCCGGGAACTATGGTTTCATTCCGCATACGCTGTCTGAGGACGGTGATCCGTGTGATCTTCTGGTCATCTCGCAGCGTACGCTGGTGCCGGGTGCGGTGATTGCCGTGCGGCCAGTTGGCGTCATGAAGATGGTGGATGAGGCCGGCGGTGATGAAAAAATCATCGGCGTGCCAATCAGCCGGATCACCAGGCGTTATGAGAAGGTCATGAACTACACTGACCTTCCTGAAATCCAGGTCAGGCAGATCGAGCACTTCTTCGAGCACTACAAGGATCTCGAGGAAGGAAAGTGGGCGCGAACCGACGGGTGGGGCGATGCCGATGAAGCAAAGCGGTTGATCGGTGAAGCGATCGAGCGGGCCAAGAGCGCCTGAGCCCAGGCCCGCCTGATGGTTGTCTTACATCTCGGGTGTAGCGACACCCTTGATGGCGCAAGCTGCCTTGACCGTGTTGTGCAGCAGGCAGGCAATGGTCATCGGTCCGACGCCACCGGGAACCGGTGTGATCGAGCCCGCCACTTCAGCGCAGGAGCCGTAGTCGCAGTCGCCGACGATGCGGGACTTGCCGTCGCGCTCAATGCGGTTGATGCCAACGTCGATGACGCAGGCGCCGGGCTTCAGCCAATCGCCTGTCACCATTTCCGGGCGACCAACCGCAGCAATGACCAGATCAGCGCGGCGGACCACGGCAGGCAAGTCCTTCGTGCGGCTGTGTGCAATGGTGACGGTGCAGTTTTCCTGCAGCAGCAGTTGGGCAACCGGCTTGCCGACAATGTTGGAGCGCCCGATCACCACGGCTTCAAGGCCAGACAGTGATCCCAGCTCGTCCTTGGCAAGCATGACTGATCCGACCGGTGTGCACGGCACGAGCGAATCCTGACCGGTTGCAAGTCGTCCTGCATTGACAACGTGAAAGCCATCGACGTCCTTGTCCGGGTTGATCGAATTGATCACCTTGGTGGCGTCGATGTGGTCTGGTAGCGGCAGCTGGACCAGGATGCCATGGATGGTGTCGTCCATGTTGAGTTTGTCGACAAGGGCCAGCACATCGGCTTCAGGCGTGTTGACGTCAAGTTTGTGCTCAACGGACTTCATGCCGACTTCGACGGTCTGCTTTGCCTTGTTGCGCACATAGACCTGACTCGCGGGGTCCTCGCCCACCAGCACCACAGCAAGACCGGGTGTCAGCCCGTGGTTTGTTTTCAGAAGTGCGACGGCATCACCAATGCGGCCGCGAAGGCCTTCGGCAAATTTCTTTCCATCAATCACTTTGGCTGCGCACATGCTGTTTCCTCCGGTCTGGTTTGCCGCTTGAGGCGGAACAATGGTCAAAACGCCGGGGTTTCACCAGTGATAAGGCGTCGCATCATGAGAACGCAGCGACATGGCGTGTCAGCCACGCAACAGGTAGTAGTAGATTGCTTGCTTGAGAAACTGCAGGCCGACGAAAAGAATGAGTGGAGACAGGTCGATGCCGCCCATCTCCGGCAGGATGCGGCGGATGGGGCCGAGCAACGGTTCGGTGATCCGGTGCAGGGCATAATTGATCTGGCGAACAAAATTATTGGAGGTATTGAGCACGTTGAAGGCAATGAGCCAGCTCATGATGACCATGATGATGACGATCCAGATATAGATGTCGATTGCGGTCAACAGCAGCCAGATAAACGGGTTCATGCGCAGGCGCCCTTTCGAGGCATGATTGAGTTTTGAAACATGTAGCGGTGGGCCGGAGATAGTGCAAGCAGTCCGGATGGTGGCTTTGCGGTCAGATGGCGGATGCGCGCGACGGGCAGAGGTCACTGGAGAGGTCTGCACTTTGGCTTGGTAAAGCAGTTCTCAGTGGTCAAAACCGGTGTGTTGCCGTTAAGTCACACCTTCCAGAATTCTGCCTGGGCTCCTTCCATGTCCGGCGGCTGCATGATACGACCTTGTAAAGACAAGCCGGGGGAAGGCTTCCACTATCTGGGTTCAGTCCATGTACAGAGTATTCGCTCAATCACTCGCTGGTTTTGGCCTCGCCAGTCTTGTGGTTATAGCCCCCGTTCAGGCGCAAGACTATTCGAGCCTGTTTGAGCAGCGGTATGCCTCGCCGGAAGATGTCGGTGTGCTGGGACGGTTCGTGTCCAAGGCCGTAGAAGTTGGTCAGTACGACCAGGCCATTTCCACACTTGAACAGCACCTGGTGAAATACCCTCGCGATGCGCGGGCGAAGTATTCATTGGCGAAGGTGTATGCCAATGTTGGTAGTTGGGAGCTGGCCGCCCGCAATGCCACTAGCGCTCTTGAGATTGGTGACCTGGGCCCTGAAGACACGCGCGATGCAGAGCGATTGCTGGCACGAGCGAAGAATTCCCTGGCTGGTTTCGAGTGGGCCCTTGATTTGACCTCTGGTGTCAAGTCGACCTGGCTTGATACTGATGCCGCCAATTCGAATACCGGCTGGAGAGACCGGCAAGACTGGAACCCGTTCATCGCCACCAACGGCTCACTTCGCATTGATCTGGATACACCGCTGGATGACGCGTTGATCATGTCAGGGGGAGTGTTGTTTGAGCGGCGCTATGAAGACATCAACCAGGGCAACTTCAACCCGTTTCCGGATTTCTCGCCGGGCGGTACATATCTGCACAACCGCGGCTACATTGCAGCCACTCTGGACAAGGGCATAGAGACAACGGCTCTAGATGCGCTCCGGCTTCAGATTTCTGTATTTGGCAACTGGAAGACGCTCAATCCGTCTGTTCATGACGCAGCTCTGGGCACTTCCATACGGCTGATCATTCAGCCAACAGTGGACATGTCTGCCTATATCGAGGGCCAGTATGGCAGCCTGTTCCCTTCCGAGAATCTTGCCGCAGATCATCGCTTCCAGGCGTCTGCCGGTTTTACAAAACGGCTTAGCCATGAACATGCTGTTGGAATGTCGGCGCGGTTCATACACGAGATGCGCGATGACACGATCATGGTCGCGGAGCAGCGCGAAGTCGAAGTCAACTATGCGGGATTGATCCCGTTCCAGCCATTCAGCGGGATATGGACACAGCAGGTTTCACTTGCTGCCGGTGATTTCGAGGCACGCGATGCGTCCAGCCTGCAGTTCTTCGTGCCGATTGCAGCCAAGGGGAACTACGTCAAGGCGAACTGGACGCAAACGTTCCAGCTCGACGGGCACAACAGCTTCGATGTGTTTTACGAGTTCAAGAGATACGATTTCACGAGCGGTTTCTTCTTCTTTGATAACGACTACTCGACCCATTCGGTCGGTGTCAGTTACAAACACACGTTCTGACAGGCAGGAGCCATCATGCATAGCTATAGCCAAACGATCCGCCTTTCGGTTCTCGCCCTGGTGGCTACATGCATTATGCAAACGGCCTCTGCTGAAGCAGAGACCGTTGGCAAGATGACGGCCGTGCAGACGCAAGTCAGCAAGGCCGGGGCCGGCGTCATGCGTATCGGGTCCGGCGTTGCAATGGGTGATCAGCTGCGCAGCAATTCCACGGGTCTTGGGATGATTGTCTTTCGCGACGAGTCCAGTGCCAAGCTGGGCCCGAATTCTGTCCTGACCATTGATGAGTTCGTCTATGGGGGTGGCAGCGGCGGTAGCTTTGGCATTTCGATGGACCGTGGTGTGTCGCGGTTCTATGGAGGCCAGGTTTCCAAGAAGGGTCAGATGAAAGTGACCACGCCGCATGTCATTCTAGGTGTGCGGGGCGGCGTTATCGAGGTGAACGTGAGCAAAGGGCGCAGCGTTGCCATCCTTCGTGCGGGCAAACTGACGTGTACGGTTGATGGTGTCACGCGCGTCATCACAAAACCCGGTTTTGCCTGCGTCGCCGACGGATCATCCCTCGACCTCACGAAGTCCAGCAACAGCTTCAGCGTTCTGGACAGCACAGCGCGTATTGCCGGTACCGGTACGCCAGGTGCGCGAGGCCCGGGCTTGGGCGTTGATACGGGATGTGCAGGTGCAGGTTCATTCACATCGGGCAATTGCATCAGCCGCAACGGGCAGCTGCCGGTACCGGGTGGTGGCCGCCGGGATCCGGGCTTCTCTGTTCCGGACGTCAATCGGACGACAGATGGCAACAACTACTGAAGACCTCGATAGCCCTGATTGGGTGGGCTGGCGTAGGTAAATGCCATCGTATATTCGCTCAAGAGCAGGCATTCTCGCGCTCATCGCTGCTCTGGCGTTGGCGCATGTTGTCTTCGACAGGCAACTTGATGGGTTGCGGGGTCAGTCGTTTGATCTGTATCAGGCATTGAGCCCGCGACAGGCATCTGAGCAACAGGTTGTCATCGTCGGAATCGATGATGAGACAATTGCGTCTGAGGGTCGCTGGCCCTGGCCGCGCGACCGGGTTGCCGAACTGATCTCCAGCATTCACGCCGCTGGCGTGAGCGTGCTAGGCATCGATGTGCTGTTTTCCGAACCGGACACGGAGCCGGGCGGTGAACCGCGGGACCGCAAGCTGGCGCAAGCCATCGCGGCAGGTCCAACTGTCCTGGCGACAAGCGTTGGTGATTTTCCCGGATCGACCACGCCCGACCCCAAGGTGGGCTGGTCGGTGGTTGGGCATGGCAGCGCCGACGGCCTGCCGGTCCTGCCCGGTGTTATTGCGTCGATACCTGAAATTCGGGCGGGGGCAGCTGGACTGGGCGTCGTGCGATCGGTGTCGGATGACGACGGAACTGTTCGCACTGTACCGATGGTCTGGGCGACGCAAGGTGGTGACA
>JAWVYF010000041.1:0-14216 GCA_033722845.1 Anderseniella sp.
CATTGCGAGCAACCGCCGGTCCCGATCTGCTGCCACTGACCCCGGACGGGCTGGAGGAGCTGGCCGAGGGCATGCGGGTTGTCGTATCCGGCCCGGTGCCGCTTCGTGCAGGCCGCGCCTGATCCCACCCCTTGAGCGCAGCGCAAATCCCTGACAGCCTGCGCTGACAGGTGATCAACCATCCGGACAGACGCTCATGCCTATACTGACCCTTGCAGACATCGAAACCCTCGCTCGCGCTGCCCTTGCCGGATCAGGTGCCGTTGGCATTCAACTCGATCAGGCCACCTCGGCCATCGTGGAGGCGGAAGCCGATGGGATTCGCACGGTGGGGCTTGGTTATCTGCCCACCTATTGCGAACATCTGCGTTGCGGCAAGGTTGTGGGCACGGCCATCCCCACCCACGAAAAGGTTGCGGCCTCTACCATTGCCAGCGATGCAAAACAGGGCTTCTCCTTTGCAGCCTTTCATGAGGCGATGAATGACTTTCACGACCTGGCACACACACAGGGCGTGGCAGCACTGGCGATCCGCAATTCCACGTCGGCGGGGGTGCTTGGCTGGTTTGTTGAGCGCACAGCCAATGCCGGGCTGATCGGACTTTGCTTTGCCAACTCCTCCGCGCTGATGGCACCTTATGGTGGCAAGCGGCGGTTCTTCGGCACCAATCCGCTGGCGTATGGCGTGCCGCGCGGGGCGGGTAACCCGCCGCTTATTGCCGACATGGCGACATCGCAAGTGGCCTATGTGACGGTCAAGGACCATGCCGATCGCGGTGAGAAAATACCGCTTGGCTGGGCGGTGGACAGGAACGGCAAGCCGACCACCGACCCCAAAGAGGCGATTGATGGCGGCGCGATGGCGCCGGCCGGCGGTTACAAGGGGGCACTTCTGGCACTGCTGGTCGACGTACTGGCAGGCGGGCTGGCGGGGCCGAATTTTGCCTTCCAGGCATCGAGCTTTGGCGGCAATGAAGGTGGTCCGCCGGACGTCGGGCAGCTTTTGCTGGCCATCTCGCCGCAAGCCTTCGGTGGCTCGGCAGGCTTTGCCGACCGGCTGGAAGTCATGCTGAACGCGCTTTCGGAGGATGATGACGTGCGCCTGCCGGGTGACGGGCGCCATGCCCATCGCAAGGCCGCTGAAGCCGATGGCATCGAGGTGCCTCAAGACCTGATCAACACCCTGCAGGGCTACGCCTGAAGCAGGCTCGCCAGCTTGCGGCAGGCGGCATCAAGCTCGGTCTCGTCAAATCCGGAATACCCCATCAGCACGCCTTGCGTGCGCGCCGGGCCGTGGCAGAACGACGACAGGGGTTTGAGGGACAGTCCGTTGGAGCGGGCAAGGTGTGATAATTCCGCGTCGGTCATTCTCTCCGCCAGCCGTGGAGACAGGCGTGCTGTCAGGTGCATGCCACCTGCTTCCGGCTCAACCTCCAGCAGCCCTGCCAGTTGGGTAATCACTGCCTCGACCAGCGCCTGCTGGCGCTTGGCATATGTGCGGCGCATGCGCCGGATGTGCGTGGCGAAACGGCCTGACGCCATGAAGCGGGCAAGCGCAGGCTGGGCCACCGCCGATGCCATGGCGCCGCGCGCCTGAAGCACCTGCATTACGGCTGATGTCAAGGCAGGCGGCAAAACCAGATAGCCCAGCCGCAGAGCCGGTGAAAATACTTTCGAGAACGAACCGAGATAGATGACCCTGCCTGTGTTGCGCAGTCCCATCATGGCTGGCAGCGGGGTGCCGCGATAGCGATACTCACTGTCGAAATCATCCTCGACGATGAACGCCTCGTGGCGGTCCGCCCATTCGATCAGATCCAGGCGGCGGGCCAGTGGCATGGAAAACCCGAGCGGGTAGTGCCGCGACGGCGTGACGATGGCCAGGCTTGCGGGTGGCAGCTTGAGCGGGTCGAGGCCCTGGCTGTCTACTGGTTGCGGCAGCACATCTGCCCCGGCGGCCTGCAGCATGGTGTAGAACAGCCCGTAGCCGGGGTCTTCCAGCACCACCTTGCTGCCTTGCAGTTGCAACGCCGCAACAAGCAACTGCACCGCATCCGCTCCACCGGCTGTGACCACCACTTCGCATGGCTGGCAAGCTAGCCCGCGCCACTCGAACAGGTGCCGGGCAATGGCCTCGCGCAAGGGGCCGTGGCCGGCCGCTGACAGCTGATTGAAGCCGGCTGGCCCCTGCTCACGCCAGCAGCGCTCCAGCAGCTTCGACCATTCTTCGTGCGGGAACAGCCGGTCATCCAGGGCAGCAGGCTGAAACGGCACCGGACCAGACCTGGGCTGGTGCAGGGGTGTCATCGTGTAGCCGGTTTGGGGGCCTGCGCTTTTCAGAACGCTGTCCGGCAAATCCGGCACCACGAACAGCCCCTGACCGCGCCGGCCTTCCGCATACCCTTCCGCCACAAGCTGATCCATCGACGTCGTCACGGTGATCCGGGACACCCCGAGGTCACTGGCAAGCGCCCGGCTGGCCGGCAGGCGCTCGCCCGGCAGAATGCGGCCTGACAGGATCAATTCGCGCAATTGCCCTGTCAGTTGCAGATGAAGCGGCTGACCTGAAATCTTGTCCAGGCTGATGGCCGCGATGGCGGCATCTATAGTGGCCTTATTCAAACTTCTCATATTGGCTATTTCTCCATAGCCAATCATAGCGTGTTCTGGCACCAGATAAACAGCCCGCCTTTCAGGAGTTTCGAATGTCAGGCCACACCCAAGCCCCCAGCGACAGAACCCGCCTGCGACGCGCGCACGAGCGCGGCCACTACGAGACTGACGCCATTCACGCCGTGCTGGATGCACAGCCGCTGTGTCATGTGGGCTATGTGCTGGATGGCGCACCGCAGGTCACCCCCACCCTGCAATGGCGCGAAGGAGATCATGTGTACTGGCATGGTTCGTCGGCAAGCCGGTTTCTGCGCGCTGCGATTTCCAATCCGGTGTGCCTGACCGTCACCTTGTGGGACGGCATGGTAATGGCCCGGTCCGGCTTTCATCACTCGGCCAATTACCGCTCGTGCATGGCTTTCGGCACGGCAGAGATCGTCGATGACCCGGCGCACAAGGAGGCAAGCCTGGAGGCCATGTTTGACCGCTGGTTCCCGGGCCGGTGGCCGATATTGCGCGCCATGACCGCCCAGGAGGTGAAGGCGACGAGCGTGCTGCGTTTGCCGCTGGACGAAGCGTCAGTCAAAATCCGGACCGGTCCGCCGAAGGATGACGAGGAAGACTATGCGTTGCCGATCTGGGCGGGCGTTGTACCGTTGAGCATCGTCACCGGCGCGCCGGTTGATGATCCACGCAATCTGGACGGCTTGTCCGCACCGGATCATGCGACCGGTTTCAAGGTGGGCTAGAGGAGGCTGGAGCAATGCTCTCAAGCGAAATGCAATCGATCATCACCACGCATTCGTGCGGGTTCGTCGCGACGATTGATGGGGACGGGCTACCGGCCGTGTCGCCAAAGGCAACCTTTCTCGTGGTTGATGAGCGCACCATCGCCTGCGGAAACATCCGTTCTCCCGGCACGGCGAAGAACCTGCGCGCCAATGCCGCTTGCGAGGTCTGCTTTCTCGATCCGCTGTCGCGCAAGGCTGTGCGCCTGAAAGGAACCGGCACCGTCCTTGCCCGCGCCACTGCATCGCCTGAACTGGTAGCCCGCTTCGAGCAAGCCTGGGCCGACTACCTGCCGCACATGACCGGTTTCTTCGTGTTCGACATTGCCAAAGCCGAACTGGTGCTGTCGCCGGCGTACGACTACGGTCATTCGCAGGACGAACTGGTCGACGCCAACAAGGCCAAGATGGCGGCGCTGTAGGAGTACCCAACTTGATTGAACGCATCTATGCCAAACCGGATTGGCGTGAGAACCGGCAGGAAATTCTGTGTGAGGCGATGGCTTCCATCACGCTGGCGGCGCTTGTCTCGGCTACGCCGGATGGGCTCAAGATCACACACCTGCCACTGTCAGTGAGACCACAGACAGATGGCAGCGTGCGTCTTGCGGGACACTTTGCGCGGGCGAACGACCACTGGAAGCTGCTGCGCGACGGGAACCTGCCGACTGTTGCAATCTTCCAGGGACCGCACACCTATATCTCGCCGTCCAACTACGAAACCAAGAAGGAGACCGGCAAGGTCGTGCCAACGTGGGCCTATATCGTGGTGCATGCCCACGGGCAGCCGCGAGTCATGGACGATCGGGACTGGATGCTGGCGCTCGTCAACGAATTGACCGATCAGCGCGAAGCACCACGCACCGACACCTGGAAAGTCTCCGATGCGCCGGATGACTACATCGAGGTCATGCTGCGCGGCATCGTCGGCATCGAGCTGGAAGTGGAGCAGCTGGAGGGAGTGTGGAAACTGAATCAGCACCGGTCCACGCAAGACAGGCACAGCACGGTGACCGGACTGACCGGCTCAGGCAGCGAACAAGACCGGGCCATCGGTGAGGCCATGCAAGAGATTCTCAGCGGCTCTTCCTGATCAGTTCCACCATGAACGCCGTTGACCAGCCGAACATCAAGAAGCCATTGGCGCCGATCAAGGCTGACAGCAGCCGCCACTCCTGCGGCAGGGTGATGTCGCCAAAGCCAAGCGTGGTGAAGCAGACCAGCGAGAAATAGACCGCCGGCTCCAGTCCGTTGACGGCACCGGTTGCAATCAGCACCGCTGCCCACAGCCAGACCTCGATGGTCATTGTGGCAAGCACCATCAGCATGGCGATGGAAATGAACACCGTACCCGCCATGCGCCGGAACCGGTGCCGCGTCCAGGTCAACACCGGTTCATGCCGGCGCGTCATCAGACCGAACATCTCAGCCTGGATGGCAACCGTGGCAACAATGACCATCGAGCCGATGACGAGTTGCTTCAGCATGACCGTTCAGCCCGTCATGCCGCCAGCTTGCCGATGATCCGGACCCAGCTTCTGATGCCCTTGTGGAAGCACTTGAGATTGTACTTCTCGTTCGGCGAATGCAGCGCATCGTCGGGCAGGCCGAAGCCCACGAGGATCGACTTCATGCCGAGAATGTCCTCGAACGAGCGCACCACGGGAATTGATCCGCCGCAGCCCATCAGGACGGTTGGCTTGTCCCATTCATCCTCAAGTGCCGTCGCGGCCTTCTTGAGCCACGGGTTGTCTTCCGGGATCTCGATGCCGGGCGAGCCTTCGCTGCGTCCGCCCCAGCGCACCTGACACCCATCTGGCAGGCGATCCTCGATAAACTTGCGGAATACCTGCAATACATGCGCCGGGTCCTGCTGGCCGACCAGCCGCATTGAAACTTTCGCTGTCGCCTCTGACGGAATGACGGTCTTGGTGCCCTTGGCCGTATAGCCGCCGAAAATGCCGTTTACCTCCAGCGTTGGCCGCGACCACGTCATCTCCAGCACCGAGCGCCCCTTCTCTCCGGCAGGTGTGGTGAGGCCGATATCACCAAGGAACTTCGCCTCATCGAAATTGAGCCCCTTCCACTGCGCGGCCGTTGCTTCGGGCAATTCCGGCACACCGTCATAGAACCCGGGAATGGTGATGTGGCCATTGGCGTCACGCATCTCGGCGAGGATGGAGGTCAGCACGTGGATCGGGTTGTGGGCCGCCCCGCCATAGAACCCGGAGTGCAGGTCAATGCGCGGACCAATGATTGTGACTTCCTCGTGTGCGAGGCCACGCAGCCGGGTCGAGATGGCCGGTGTATCCGGATCCCACATGCCGGTGTCGCAAACCAGCGCCACGGCGCGGCTGAGCTCAGCCTTGTTGGCCTCCAGAAACGGGTCAAGGCTGGGACTGCCGGACTCTTCTTCGCCCTCGCACAACACGGTCACGGAAAAGGGCAGACCACCGGTCTCATTTATCCACGCCCGGCTGGCCTCTATGAAGGTCATGAGTTGGCCCTTGTCGTCGTTGGCGCCACGGGCATAGATGCGCTTTATTCCATCCTCTCCGTCGACGAGCTGCGGCTCGAACGGCGGGGTGTTCCATTTTTCCAGCGGGTCGGCTGGCTGGACATCGTAGTGACCGTAGAACAGCACATGGGGGCTGCCTTGAGGCCCGGCATAATGCGCCACAACCATCGGGTGCCCCGGTGTGTCGCGCAAGGATGCGTCGAAGCCCATGCCATTGAGGTCGTCAACCAGCCATTGTCCGGCCTTGCGGCAATCGTCCCGGTAGGCGGGGTCGGTGGAGATCGACGGGATGCGCAAAAGGTCGAAAAGACGGCCCAGGCTGGCATCAATATTTGCATCGACATGTTCGAGTATGGCATTGACGTCGCTCATCGGCGAAAGCTCTCCCGGAAAGTGCAAGGAAACATGATCTGCCGAGACAGTCTCACAAGGTCTTCGGACCTCGCAAGGGGTAAGCCATGAGCGATACGCAGTTCCAGCTTGCACGAGACAGCTTGCAGGCCGACTACGGCGAGCACCGGCTACACCGGCTGCAGCGGCATGGCTACCAGCGCTGGGTTCATCTCAAAAGCCAGATCAACATCTACTGGTTCTGGGAACGGCGCTGGTTCTTCATCGCGCTGATGATCTCGTTTGCCTTCCTGCAGACAGGTCCCTACGAGGGCCTGAGCCGTGAAGGCCAGATCGTGCTGACCATGTCGATGTTCGCCACCATCCTGTTCATTACCGAACCGGTGCCCTTGCCCACTGTGGCATTGATGATCGTGGTGGGACAGGTTGTGCTGCTGGGCATCGAGTCGACCGAGGTGGCCAAGAGTCTGATGACGGATTCCGTCCTGTTCATCATGGGCGCGCTGATGCTGGCCGTCGCCGTGGTGAAACAGAAGCTGGACCGGCGCATTGCATGGGCCATTGTGCAGGTGACGGGCACCAGCACCGTGCGAATCAGCTTCGGCATTACGCTGACTTGCGGCGTGCTGGCCTCGTTCATTGGTGAGCATACGGTGGCGGCCATGATGCTGCCGGTGGGCATCACGCTCATATCGCTCACCTCCAACGATCCGAAAAAGGTCAAGAACCTGGCCGCCGTGCTACTGCTGTCGATCTCCTATGGCTGCGCCATCGCCGGTATCGGTACACCGTCTGGTGGCGCGCGCAACGCCATCATGATCGGGTACTGGCGCGACTTCTTCTACGATCCGACCAACCCGGAAACCCGCCGCTTCATCGTCGATTACGTAACCTGGATGATCTATGCCTACCCGATCTTCCTGGCCCAGTTGCCGGTGGTGACGGCCATCCTGTTCTGGACCTTCAAGCCTGAGTATCCGGACCTGACGCGCGCGGTGGCGCGGTTGCGCACCCAGGTCACGCTGGACGGCCCGATCCGTCCGGCGCAGTGGATGCCCATCTTGCTGTTCATCATCACGGTGTTCGGATGGATCACGTTCTCCGAACAACTCGGCCTCGGCATTGTGGCCATTGCCGGGGCAATCGCCTTTCTGATTGCCGGGCTTGTGCGCTGGGAAGACGTCAACTCCGGCGTCAACTGGGGTGTGGTACTGCTGTACGCAGCGGCCATTTCGCTCGGCGTACAAATGAAAGATACCGGTGCCGCGGAATGGGTGGCCAGAAACTTCGTCGAGTTGTTGCGGCCCATCGGACTGGCAACGGGTGCCGGGCTTGATGCAGCCATTGCGCTCCTGACCACCTTCGTCACCAACACGATGACTGCCGGTGCGGCCATTGCGGTTCTCGGGCCCATCGTGCTGAAAACCGCCAGCGCCGGCGGAGCTGACCCTCTGGTGGCCGGCTTCATTGCTGCCATTTCGTCGGCTTTCGCCTACATTACCGCGGCGGCTCACCCGGCCTTCACGATCATCTATGCGTCGGGTTATCTTACCGGCAAGGACTTCCTGAAGTCCGGCTGGCGCATGACCATCGCTTCGCTTGTGGTGCTGATGGTGTTTGCGTTCATGTACTGGCCACTGCTGCGTTGAGGATGGAGCCGAACCGATGAGCGTCTTCCGCAAGACCGTCCTGAGCGACCGCGCCGAACGCGCCGTCCAGAAAACGCTGGCCAACGTTTACGCCCAGCGGCGCAAGCGCTTCCGCGTGCTGGCATGCATCGACGAAACCGAAGAGTCGTTCGACACCGTGCGGCTGGCTGCGCGCCTTGCCAAGACGGACGATTGCGACATCATCGTTCTGTTCGTCCGCTCGATCGACCAGGGCCTGTGGTCGGGCGGTCTTCAGGTTCGTGTGGCACGGCAGAACATGCTCGATTCCGGTCTTGAGTTGCCTGGTGTCAACCGGTTGCGGCAGGCGCTGGACGTGCTGCGTGAAGAAGGCATTCCGGCAGAGGACTGGCCGCGCAAGACCGGCCATCAGGACGCCTGGGGCGATCCGCTGGGCGACAACAAGGTTGAATTCAACTCCGCAGAGGGCCGCTCGGTCGTTCTCAAACTCAAGACCGCACCCGACCCGGCAGCAGGCATCCTCGACCAGTACGAGCTTGGCCCCTACAACCTGATCATCATGGGTGAACCTTCGCGCTGGCGCGGCGAATTCCATTCCCTGTTTGATGCCGGCGTCGTGCAACAGGTCACAGTCCATGCGCCATGTTCAGTGCTGGTGGTGCGGCACCCGCTCGACAAGACCGGCTTCTTCATCTGCACAGACGGCTCGTCGCGCTCGATGCAGGCGGTACGCCGCGCTGCGGTGCTGGCGCACATGGCCGGTGAACCTATCACCCTGTTTTCCGCCTCGCAGGACGAGTCAGGCCTTGGTGCGGCAGAAGAGAACGTGAAGAACGCTCGCGCCCTTCTCAAGGCCATGGGCATCAAGGTCAAGGACATCATCACCGCTGCAGGTCCGCCGGCAGAGATGATCGCTCAGCACGGCGCCAATCACGGTATCATCGTGGTGTCGGATGAAGGCCGTTCACGGGTTCAGCGGATGATCCGCGGCTCCACCGCAGTAGACGTGGTGCGCAAGGCAACCACCTCGGTTCTGGACGTGCGCTAAGCCCAAAAAGAAAGGACCGCCCGAAGGCGGCCCGTTCTCCAATTCAAACTGTCCGGAGACAGCAGCGCTGCCAATCAGGCGGTTGCCTTCATGGCATCGAGATATTCCTCGACGTGCTCGACGTTCTCAAAGCGCATCCAGCCTTCGTCGGTCTCTGCTTCAACTGTACCGTCTGACAGAAGCCGGGCCGGCCGGTCGCGAATGGTGCGCTCTTCGACCACGAACAAGGCCTCTTCCTGCTGAAGCGGCTGGTCGCCCGCGACCTCTTCAGCAGCCTCGTCCACAACCTCTTCGACGGTTTCGCTGGCCTGCGCTGCCGTTTCAGTGATGGCATCAGCTGCTTCATCTGCGGTCTCGCTGACGGTTTCAACGGCCTCGGCCGCCGTTTCTTCCACCACTTGCACAGCATCGGCAGCGGTGTCTTCTGCTGCCTCCATGGCGCTTGCCGCGGTTTCGGTCACAGCATCAGCGGCGGACCCGGCGGTATCGGCGGCCGTATCAACCGCCTCGCTGGCTGAGTCAGTTGCGGCTTCAACCGTATCTGCCGCAGCTTCAGTGGCGTCATCGAACAGCGAAGAAAGATCGTCCTTGGTGTCAGAGGCCCATCCTGCAGCCTTGGCTGACGCACCCGACAGGGCATCGCCTGCGGTATCGGCTGCTGCAGTTGCAGTATCGGTCACAGCATCAGTTGCGCTTGCAGCCGTGTCGGCAATGGCCGAACCGACATCAGATGCCATATCGGCTGCACTGTCAGCAGCACTTTCAACCGCGCTGCCTGCGCTTGCTGCCGCAGCACCAATTCCGGCAGCCGCTGCCCCTGCAGCTGCACCAGCCGGCGACATGAAGTCGGGCAAACCATCTTCGGCCGCAGTTGCCGCGCCTGACGGACGCGCAACCGGCTCATCCGACGCCTCGGAACGCTCGCTCATGACACCGGCAACCACACCCAGACCGAGGAGCAGGCAGCCACCAGTGAACAAAGTCGCAGCTACATCGTAGTTCAGCCCGACGGTAACCGTACCGGGCGAGAACATGTTCATCAGGCCAACGGCAAAGCCGGCTGCCATCAGAAGGATCGCCAGTATGAACAAAAGTGTCTTCATGTCAGTCGTACCCCTTGTTTCCACCAGCGAGCCTTGCGCTTCCCCTGCGATGGAAGGCCCGCTGTGCCGGCGGGAATGCCGGCCTGGTGTTGATCCCACGCTTGCGCAAAGACAAGCCGTGAAAGGGAATCACACCATTCACTCAGGTTAACCTTGCCTGCCACGAGTTATCAAAGTGTTAACCACACGCGTCAGGATGAATCACTCCTGGCCCGACTGCCGGCCTGACTTTGCCTCTTCCAGGTCAGCAGCAGCCACGGCTTCACCTGCCTGTTCCGCATCGCCCGTGCCGTCTGTGACGGCTTTCTGCTCCGGGCCATCATCGAACACCGGCAGATCGTCTTCCTCTGCCGCGCCATCTTCGCTGCCGGAGGCAAGCTCAGATACTTTTTCGGCCATTTCTTCCAGCTTGGCGTAACCGCCTTGCGGGCTCCAGCTGGAGATCACCTTGCCCGCGCCCATGGCGGCGTCAGTATAGTCGAGGTCGTAGTCGTTGAGGCCATCCAGCACTGCCAGCGCAGGGTTGGTGGTCCACAGCTTGCGCAGTGCGCGCTGACGCAAGGCGCCCGGCACCCACGACTTCATGAAGATGGTGAAATCACTGTCATAGCTGAGCGCATCGATGTCGATCTGCTCAAGCTCCTCGATCCACTTCTGACGGGTTTCGTCGTCCGGCGGCACATCGCGCTGCTCGGGGTCGGCGAGCAAGGCTTGCGTTTCGGCCTGCTCGGCCTCGCGGGCGGCAATCTCCTGGGCCTCGCGTTCCTCTGCCTCGCGCACCTGGGCCCGGCGGCGCGACCAGCGCGACAGCAAGCCGTCCTCGTCACGGGTGCTCAATGGACCTCTCCTTCCGGTTTGCCGGCGGCCAGCATGCGTGCGCGCAACTCGACCAGGCTCTCCTGGCCAAACTTGTGCTCATCCACGTTCAGCCGGTCGCGGCGCCGTTTCCTGAACGGTTCATCCTTGTAATGCATCGCGACAAAGGCTTCCAGCCACTCGCGCACGTCTGCCGGCATGGCAAGCTTGCCGATCAGCGCGTCATCACCGGCCATGTATTCCTCGGCCTCGTATGAACTGAGCGTGACAAGGTGGGTCCGCCACGTGAGGCCGTCTGCCACGCTGTCCTCGCGCTCCTGCGCCACCGCGAAAATGGATGGCTGCGGCGATGTTAGGTTATAGACATAGGCCTCCACATCGGACCGGTGAAGATCGACACGGGACGGCTCACCCAGCCAACGAGTGACCCTGGAGCCACGCTCCAGCAGCCAGGGCTCGCGGTGAATGTCGGCATCGAGCACCGGCATGAGGCCGGCGATCTTCCATTCCCAGTCGAGCCACGGGTGGCTGGATTCGTGGCGTTCGATCACGAGTGAAAAATGTATGCTGCTGGCGTCGCTCAAAACCTTCTCCCACAGGGCGGATTGCGATAATGCATACACCATGAGCCTTGCGCTACATGCAGGCCATGTCACATGGCGGAACAGGCAACAGATGAAACTGAACGGCTACGAAATACTGGTGTGCAATTGCGAGCGAACAATGACGCTCGACGGCAAGAAGCTGTGCAAGGCTGCTGGTGCCGATGGCGATGATCCGGACGTCCACTCTGCCTTGTGCCGGGCCGAGGTGGGACAGTTTGCACAAGGGCTGAAGGACGCTGACAAGATCATCGTGGCTTGCACCCAGGAAGCACCGCTGTTTGCCGAGCTTGCCGGGGAACAGGGCTTCGAGGGCGATCTGCGCTTCGTCAATATTCGCGAGCGTGCCGGGTGGTCCGGCGACAAGGCCGACAAGACCGCCAAGACCGCTGCCCTGCTGGCAGATGCGGCATACGTTTCGCAGCCAGCCGGCTCCATAAACGTGTCATCGTCGGGCCAGTGTCTGGTTTATGGCGCGGGCCAGCAGGCCTATGACGCGGCGGTAAAGCTGAACCAGCGCCTGCCAGTCACGCTGCTTTTGAGTGATGCCGCAGACCTGGTGCCACCCACCCGCGCCGATGTGCCGGTCTTCAAGGGCCGCATTTCTGCAGCGAAGGGCCGCGTTGGCGCCTTCGAAATCGTGGTCGACGGGTATGCACCGTTGATGCCGTCTTCTCGCGATGGCGCCCAGTTCGTCATGGAACGCAATGGCGCATCTTCAACCTGCGCGCTGATCCTGGACATGTCCGACGGCGCCCCCCTGTTCTCCGGCGCGCGGCTTCGTGAAGGCTACAAGAAAGTCGATGCCGGCAATCCGGCTGCCGTCATGGAGGCCCTGTTCGAACTGTCGGACCTGGCGGGCGAGTTCGAAAAGCCGCTTTACGTTCGTTATGATGCCTCCATCTGTGCGCATTCCCGCTCACGCCAGCAAGGCTGCAACCGCTGTCTCGATGTGTGCCCGGCAGGTGCCATCACGTCTGCTGGCGATGAAGTGGAGATCGACCCGGTCATCTGTGGCGGCTGTGGCTCATGTGCAGCGGTCTGCCCGACGGGAGCTGCGTCTTACCAGATGCCGCAACGATCGGACCTGGTTGCCCGCATCGGCAGACTGGTGTCCACCTATATGTCGGCGGGCGGCAAGCAGCCGGAAGTGCTGGTGCATGATGGCGGGTTCGGGCTGGACCTCATTTCCATGAGCGCACGGTTTGGCAAGGGGCTGCCTGCGCACGTGCTGCCGCTGGCGGTCAATGAAGTCACGCAGACCGGTCACGATGCCATGCTGGCGATGTTTGCAGCTGGTGCAGGCCGCGTCGTCATTGCTGCCAACCCGGCCCACGCCGATGAACTGGCCGGCCTTGAAGCACAAGCGGACATCGCCAACACGCTGGCGGCGGGGCTGGGCTATGAGGCGCGCGTTGAGGTCGTCTGCGAAGCTGATCCGGACAAGCTGGAAGAGACCGTCTGGCGTGATCAGCCTGCACCTGCGCTCAAGGCCCATTCCGTGGCGGGTGTCGGCTCCAAGCGCGACGTGGTGCGCACCGTGCTGGGCCAGCTGCACCAGGACGCCCCTGCTCCGGTTGCCGCCGTCGCCCTGCCCGACGGCGCACCTTACGGCCGCATCGTCGTGGATGACGCTGCCTGCACCTTGTGCCAGGCCTGCGTGGGGGCATGCCCTGTCAACGCAATCAGCGACAACCCGGGCAAGCCGCAATTGTCGTTTACCGAAGCAGCTTGCGTTCAGTGTGGCCTTTGCCGCAATACCTGCCCGGAAAACGCCATCTCGCTGGACACGCGCTTCAGTTTCGATCCGTCTGCGCTGTCGCCTGCTGTTCTCAAGGAAGAAGAGCCGTTTGCCTGCATCCGCTGCGGCACGGAGTTTGGCACGAAGAGCTCGATCGAGCGGATTTCGGCAAAGCTTGCGGGCAAGCACTCGATGTTTGCCGACGCCTCCTCTGCCGACCTGATCAAGATGTGCGACAACTGCCGCATCGAGCATCAGGCCAATTCCGAGAATGATCCGTTTGCCATGGGCGAGCGTCCACGGGTCCGCACCACGCAAGACTACCTCGATGCTGGCAGCGGCAAGCTCAGCGCCGACGACTTCCTTATCGACGACGACTGAGCCGGGTCCGTCAGATCAGCCTTCGGGCGGGAACATGCCGGCGCAGGTCTGGATGGCGCGGGCGAGAAACTCGTCATGCTTGGCTTGGTCAATCACCCCATCGCTGAGCATCTTGCCGATGTCCGAAGTGCGCTTTTCCTGGCACTCACGAAACTTCGGATTGGGCGAACGGCCAATGTCCTGTGCCTGCGGGCTTTGGACACCCGCCAGGGTACGGCCCGCAGCATCGGTGCTTTCATACTTGTGCCAGGTGAAGGCAAGGCCGGTCAGCGCAAGCACGCCAATCATACCCGCCAGAAAGCGGGCGCGGCCCTTGTCGAGAAAGTGACGTCTGTCCATTAGCTGTATCCTCCCGTGGATCGAACTCGAAACTATTGCCTCATGCGCCGGACTGCAACGGCATGTTGAGCAGCAGGTTCTGCGGCTTCATCACCAGCTTGCCGGCTGGCGTCTTCGCCAGCGCCAGCCAGACGGGCCGGCCGCGCACCCGATCCAGCACCATGCGGTCATCCGGTATCTCCATGCGGAACAGACCGATAATTGCCACCTGCTCATCCAGACCCAGCTCCTCGCCATTGTAGAGCGTGTTGAGCAGCCGGGTGGCTTCGGCATCCATACCGATGTGCC
>JAWVYF010000042.1:0-13934 GCA_033722845.1 Anderseniella sp.
GCCATCATGTCTGTTCAGGGTATTGCCCGCAACCGGGTCCGATCATTTGTTGCTGACTGCCGAAACTGGAAGGGATGGCCGCAGTTGGCACTAAGCGGACGTCACGGGGCCGCGCCCAGGGAGCCCGGATTGCTTGCTGCGGCCGTGATAAACGATCTCGCATCCGAACATCGCCGGCTTGCAGGCAATGTTCTGACCAATACCGCCAAGACCCAAAAGACCCACCTTGCGACCGCGAATGGCATGAGCCAACGGCGGGTCGCCTCGCGTCTCCCACTCACCTACCGCTAATTCGCAAGATGGCTTGCCTCTAAAGGCTAGGTTCACCGGTCCTACTTGGGAAACTTGAGCCCGTTCAACTCGCCCACCACGTCCGACATCATCGGCATGTGCCGGTCACCATCGCCCTTCGCAACGGCCAGCGCATAAGACTGCTTCACCGATGGCGCCACCACTGCAGCCATGCCGGCTGCGTCAATCATGTTGTTAAAGTAGCGCTGATCCTTGAGGCAGTTGCGGATGGCGAACTCATGCGCCTTGGGATCGCGCCCTATCACCCACTTGCTCATGTTCTCGAAGTTGCCACAGTACATGCCGCCAGCCTTGACCACATCGTAGAGGGTCTTCTGATCGACGCCGGTCATCAGGCATGCCGTATATGCCTCAGCCCACACGGCTGAATACGACATGGCGATGAAGTTGTTGATCAGCTTGATCTTGTGACCATTGCCCACGGGGCCGACGTGAATGATGTTCTCAGCCCATGTTTCGATAATGGGGCGGACCTGCTTCAACGTTTTCGCATCCGAGCCAACAAAAGTATTGAGTCGGCCTTCCTCAGCCTCACGCGGCGTGCGCCCAAGCGGTGCATCAATCAGCTTTACACCAATTGCTTTCAGCTCTGCAGCGAGCGCCAATGTGGAAGTCGGATCGGATGTCGATGTATCGACAATGATGGCTCCCTTCGCCACGCCCGCCATGATGCCGGTCTTGCCGCGGACAAGCCCTTCCACCTGGGCGGATGAGGTGACACAGAGAAATATCACATCTGACCCTTTGGCGAGTGCCGCTGCGGTCTTTGCTTCCTTGGCGCCACGCTTGACCAGATCAGCCACCGGCTTGCGGTTCTTGTGGCCCATGATGGTCAGCGGGTAGCCGGCCTCCAGGATGTTCTTCGCCATGCCGTGGCCCATCAGGCCGACACCGATAAAGCCGATGCGGGGTTTATTGCTCATGGGACGTGTTCCTCCTTGCTCCATTGCGTCGTGAATTGAAGTGCCTGTTGCACCAGGTTTTCCGCATCGAGAGTGATATCAAGAACCAATGCGTGCTCATCAGGTGCCGGGTGTTCGAGTGTTGCCAACTGGCTCGCCAGCAGATCGGGCGGCATGAAATGACCGCTACGCGCTGCCATGCGGTCCGCCAACAATTCTTGTTCGCCAGCAAGGTGAATGAAATGGATACCGTCACCCGCCTTGCGCAGGCGATCCCGGTAAGTGCGTTTGAGCGCCGAGCAGCTCACTACCACGGCTGCACCATCCTGCACCAGCTGCCGGACTTCAGCCGCGATGGCATCCAGCCAGGGCCAGCGGTCAGCGTCGGTAAGCGGCTGACCGGAAGACATCTTGGCCCGGTTGGAGGCAGGATGCAGGTCATCTCCTTCGACGAAGGCCGCACCCATGGCCCGGGCAAGTTGGCGGCCTACAGTGGTCTTTCCACAACCGCATACGCCCATCACCACAACAATCATGATCCGCTCCCGTGCCAGGGGCCGTGGAAGATTTCATCCGTGTCTTTACGCTTCAGGCCATGCGCACCAAACCGATCACGCTGCAACTGCACCAGTGAGGTAGGCAAAGTTGCTGTATCGCACATGTCCAGATAAGTCAGGCCCGCGCTGAATACCGGAACAGGCACGCCGTGTTGCGCAGCAGAAATCACCGCTTGTGCCAGCGCTTCACGGTTCGCCCGCCCCTTCGTCATCAAGGCGACACCGTCGGCGAAGTCGTCGAGGAAGTCCATGCGCAGGATCGATCCCTGGCGCCACACCCGAGCAGCAGTGGCCGGTTCAATGTGCCAGCCATACTGTTTGCTTGCGACTTTCATCAGGTGGCCACCTTGTGCCAGCGCAAGGGTAATCGATGCCTTTAGCGCACCCTCGATAGTGTCTGGCTGCAAGCCTGGTACATGGACCGGTGCGGTCTTCTGGATCCGAAGGTCGCGATGCGAGGAGACTTGCCTGGCTGTCACAGCTGCCATGATCGAGGGCACAGGCACACCGAGGTGAACTGCTTCCTGAACCGTCCAGCCACCGGTACCCTTTTGCCCGGCAGCATCATCGACAATGTGTACAAAGGGCTTGCCACTGGCACTGTCCATGACCTGCAGCACTTCGGCGGAGATTTCCATGAGATAGCCGGCAAGCTCGCCGTCTGCCCAGCCGGCGAATACCTTGCCCACTTCAAACGCCTCAAGGCCGGTCGCTGCCAGCAATTGCCAGGCTTCGGCAATCGCCTCCATCACCGCATACTCGATTCCATTGTGCACCATCTTGACGAAGTGCCCAGCCCCATCTTTGCCAAACCAGGCGACGCAAGGCTGGCCAACATGGCGGGCTGCGATGCTCTCAAGCACCGGCACCAGAAGATCACGCACTTCTTCATCGCAGCCTAGCATCATGGAAGGTCCGTTGCGTGCACCCTCTGCACCACCTGAGACGCCGAGGCCTGCAAAGTGAATGCCGCGCTGTGCCCGCAGCTTGACGTTGGTCTGGGTGTCAATGAAATGCGCGTTGCCGCCGTCGATGACGATATCGCCCGGAGCAAGCAGGCCATCAAGCTGCGCGGCAAGCTCGCGAACCGGTTCTCCTGCCTTGATCATAAGCAAGATGATGCGCGGCTGTTCAAGACAGGCAATCAGCTCGCCCATCGTCTCGCATACGCCCACCCCGTCAACCTGCCATGCCCGCGCCGATGGCCAAGGATCCCACGCAACAACCTCGTGTCCAGCATCGCGGAAGTTGAGCGCCAGATTGCGCCCCATGACACCAAGCCCTGCCAATCCGAGCCTCACGATGCCTCCGTGGTGCGGCCAAGGCCAGCGCTGGCGGTTCCGGCGTTGCGGAAAAACGCGTTGATGTGATCTTCCAGAGCGGCCGCACAGGCAGCTTCGTCACGCGCCAATGCAGCATCAAGGATGGCCTTGTGTTCGGCAATGATCTGGTCGCCCCGGAATCCGATGGTGCGGTATTCAACCTGCACAATCTGCCGGTACTGGTCGAAGGTGGCCTTGTGCAGGCTCTTGTGCAGCTTGGATCCGCATGCCGAAAGCAGGGCCTGATGAAACTCCCAGTCGGCCTTCCGCCAGCCGTCGAAGTGCACCGGTTCGCCGGTCCCCATCCGCTGCTCTATGTGAGCCAGACGGTGATGGGCTGCAACGAGGTCACCCTCCCATGTAACGCCACCGTGCCGGATAGACTTTTGTGCCCCGTCACATTCAAGCAGGATGCGCAATCGCGTCACTTCAGAGGTACAGGTGCTGCCCAACTCCTCCAGCCGGTTGCCTCCGGCATAGCTGTATATCGAGCCGGGCGCCGGCATCAGCCGTGCATCGGGGTCGACCAGAATGGCGCCAACGTTGATCCGGATGTCCACCACGCCGGCAATTTCCAGCGCCACAAGCGCCTCGCGAACCGTGGGGCGGCTGACCTCGAACCGCCGCGCCAGCGTTGCCTCGGACGGCAGTTTGTCACCCGGCTCCAGCTCCATCTCGCGCACCAGCCCGGTAATCCGGGACGCGACCTGAGCATAGAGCCGTCTGCGCGCCCGCACAGGAGACACCTGCGGGCCATGTGATGTGTGGTCTGGATTGTCAGGCAATTTCGTCATTGATGGTCATACTGGGTGGGTGAGGCCAGACTGTGCAATATCACCCGTCAAAAGACCACCAATTCTTGAGCCACTCCGCAATCTCGCGTGAAAACTGCCCGATTGCCTGACAATCTGATATTGTCTCCTACCCATTCGCGCCGTATCTTTTTGCCAGGTATGGCGGCTGTGAGGGTCCGTCCGTACTCCTAAAGCAGGCAGCCAAATGCCTGCATCATAAGACTCGGCCATCGCAAAATCGCAGGTGGCTGCAACGGAGGAAGCTCATGTCGATCACGAAACTTATTTGCGGCGTCGCCACGGCAGCACTGGTGGCAACCGGTCTGGCAACCGGCGCTGGTGCAGCCGAAACCAAGCTGCGTATCCAGACCCACTACGCGCCTGAAAGCGTGTCGGGTAAACTGGCCCAGGAATACGTCGACAACGTCCAGACCATGTCGAACGGTGAAATCCAGATCGAGATGTTCTTCTCGTCGTCGGTCGTCAAGTCCGTCGAAACCTTCGACGCGGCAGCAACCGGCATTCTGGATTGCGACATGACCGGCGGTGCGTACCAGACCGGCAAGAACCCGGCTTTTCAGTTCGTCGGCGACATCATGGGCGGCTACGACACGCCATATCAGCAGCTATCTTGGCTGTACTATGGCGGCGGCATCGATGCTGCGGCCAAGCTGTACAACAAATTCGGCATGGAGCTGATCGGATGGTGGGTTTACGGCCAGGAGTCGTTCGCCTCGACCAAGCCCATTGCCAAGGTCGACGACTTCAAGGACTGGAAGTTCCGCTCGCCTCCCGGTCTCGAGACCAAGATCTTCGACAAGCTGGGCGCCAAGCCGATCGTGATGGACTTCACGGAAGTGTTTACCGCGCTGGAATCTGGCATCATCGATGGCTCTGACATCTCCGCGCTGGCCAACAACAAGTCGATGGGCGTGTATGACCTGCCCAAGGTGAAGTACGCCAACTATCCCGGCTTCCATTCGATGCCGTCCGACCACCTGGCGTGCAACAAGACCAAGTTCGATGCGATGCCGGCGCACCATCAGCGCATCATGAAGGTGGCGATGGAATCGCTTGCGCTTCGTACCGCACTGACCTTTGAGAAAGCCAATGCCGAGGCTGCGGCTGCCCTGAAGGAACAGGGAGTGACATTGTCGGTGTGGAGCGATGAGGAAAAGGCCAAGTTCCGCCAGGCAGCCCTGTCAGCCTGGGGTGACTTTGCCACCACCGAGGAAGCCAAGGCGCTGGTGGAAAGCCATTCGGCCTACCTGAAGCAGCTCGGCCTGGTGAAGTAGGCCCTGCACCATACATCCGGGGCGGACGGCACATGGCCTGCGCCGCCCCGGCATTCTCCAGATTGCAGTTCTCATGCACCTGCGCCGCGCAAGGCGAGGAGCGCGATGACGGCTCAGCACGCAAGGAAACTCCAGCATGGTCGAACACGAACGCACCGGGATCATCGACCTCATCACCTGGGGGTTCAGCCGTCTCGCCATGTGGGCCCCGGCCTTCATCGTGGCCATAATGTTCTACGAAGTCACCATGCGGTATCTGTTCGTCAAACCGACCCTTTGGGTGAACGAGATGTCGTTGTGGGTGGCAGGCGGCGTATACCTGACCGCCGGGCTCTACGCCATGCAGCAGCGCAGCCATATTCGAATCTTCATCCTGTACGACATGGTGCCACGCTGGCTTCAGCGGGTCTTCGACATCCTGTCCGTGACCTGCCTGTGCATCTTCGTGTTTGCCGTCATCTGGGGCGGTTTCGGTGAAGCACGCGACAAGCTGCTGCGCTGGGAAACCTTCGGCACGGCTTTTGATCCGCCCATACCGGCCACCATCAAGCCGCTGATCCTGATCACGCTGCTATTTCTTGCGCTGCAGGCCATATCGAACCTGATCCACGACTGGAACAAGGGGCCGGAAATCCATTCAGTCACCGATGACCTCGACATGCCGGATGAAGTCTTGTCAGGCAACCCACCAAAACCGGATCAAAAGTGACAACTGGCCCGGCGGGGCACGACGAGGGGCTAGGCGCGCATGGACATCGGTACAATCTCTCTCATTCTGCTGATCGGCATGTTCGTGCTGCTTGGCATAGGCATGCCGCTGGGGTTCGCGTCCGGCTTCCTGGCCGTTGTCGTCATGGTGCTCAAGTTCGGCCCTGAACTTCTGTTCTCCAACTTCGGCACAGGGCCACTAAACATACTGGCGCAGCGGCTGTACGGCATCACCACCGATTACGTGCTGATCTCGGTGCCGTTGTTTATCTTCATGGCAACCCTGCTTGAGCGTTCCGGCATTGCACGGGATATGTATTCGAGCCTGAACATGTGGCTGTCACGCACTCGTGGCGGCATCGCCATGGTGACGGCAATCATGGCTATCGTGATGGCAGCGATGTCCGGCATCATCGGCGGTGAAGTGGTGCTGCTCGGCCTCATTGCGCTGCCGCAGATGCTGCGGTTGGGCTACAACCAGAACCTCGCCATCGGCACGATCTGCGCATCGGGCTCACTGGGTACCATGATCCCGCCATCCATCGTGCTGATCATGTACGGCCTGATCACTGAAACGTCGATACACGCACTGTTCAAGGGTGCCTTCATACCGGGTTTCATATTGGGCTCGCTGTACATCATTTACATCATGGTGCGCACCCGGCTGCGTCCGGAAGAAGCACCTCTGCCCGATCCCGCCCCCGATGATCTCGATACGTCCGAGAAGACACGCTGCTTCATCATTTTTGTTGGCTGGCTCGTTGCGGTCTGGAGTGGCGGCAAGCTCGCTCACTCCCTGGGCATCGAATTTCAGAATGCATTCGGTCTGCTGAAAAGTGCGGAAGACTATCAGCCTTATACAATGGTGCAGAACCTGACCAACCTGGTCATCTTTTCTGCGACCCTCTTCCTGCCGGGTCTGGTTTTCGGCAAGGCCCTGAGGTCACGAGCATGGATGATGAGCAAGGGTCTCTTGGCACCCTTGCTGATCGTGTTTGTGGTGCTTGGCTCCATTTATGGCGGCGTGACCGGCATCACTGAAGCTGCTGGCATGGGAACGGTTGCCGTACTGCTGCTGATTGTCCTTCGCGGAGAGTTTTCCGGGACCCTGTTTCGTGAAGCCCTGATGCGCACCTTCAAGTCGACCGGCACGATCATCTGGGTGACTTTCGGCGCGACCGCCCTCGCTGGCGCCTACACCATCGCCGGCGGTCCCACCTACGTTGCCAATCTCATCACCGGTCTGGACCTGCCTACATTCGGCATCCTGTTCGTGATGATGATCATCTTTCTTTTCCTCGGCGCTTTCATGGACTGGGTCGGCATCGTGCTGCTGGTGATGCCGGTGTTCCTGCCGATCGTACTCAAACTTCCGGTCGAGGAGCTCGGCCTGCTTGGACCGCTGGCGGACGCGCGGACCTTCGTGCCGGTGTGGTTCGGCATCCTGTTCTGCGTCAACATGCAGGTCTCATTCCTGTCGCCGCCGTTTGGGCCGGCTGCCTTCTACCTGAAGTCCGTGGCCCCGCCCCATATCTCGCTGCCCGACATCTTCCGTGGCTTCCTGCCCTTCATCGGCATTCAGCTGTTTGTTCTGGCGCTGATCTTCTTGTTCCCCGAAATTACAATGTGGTTCCGCTAGCCATGACCACCGGGCCAACCACCATCAAGACTGTTGAGACCGGCCATTACCTGATCCGGCTTGACGAGGTGCTGACGGACTCGATGCATGGCACAATGGATGGTTTCGAGATCATCACTGCCAGGGTCCATGGTGCTGACGGGTCCGACGGCGTTGGCTACACGTTCACATGCGGGCGAAACGGCGGGGCAATAGCAGACATACTGCGCCGCGAGGTCACCGGCCTGGTCGCGAATGAAGACCCGGACCGGATCGAGCACATCTGGAACAAGCTGTGGTGGGCACTTCACTACGGCGGACGCGGAGGCCCGACGGTTCTGGCCATTTCAGCGCTCGACATGGCGCTATGGGACATGAAGGCAAAACGCGCAGGGCTGCCACTTTGGCGCTTGCTCGGCGGACATGACCCGGCAGTCCCGTGCTATGCGGGCGGCATTGACCTCGAATTGACAGCGGATGAACTGATCCGCCAGACCGAGGCCAATCTCGCCAAAGGCTTCCGTGCCATAAAGATGAAGGTGGGGCGGGACAAGCTGTCCGAGGATGTGACCAAGCTGAGAGCCATGCGGGAATTTCTGGGCGATGAGTTTCCGTTGATGGTCGATGCCAACATGAAGTGGACAGCCGATCAGGCAATCCGCGCCGCACGAGCTTTCGAACCTTATCAGCCGGTATGGCTCGAAGAGCCCATCTCACCCGATGACGTGACAGGCCATGTCCGCGTCGTGCGTGAAGGCGGCCTGCCGGTCGCCGCCGGTGAGAATCTGCGGAGCGTCTGGGATTTTCGGCATCTCATCACATCAGGCGGCGTCACCTATCCAGAGCCTGATGTCACCAACTGTGGTGGTGTAACCAGTTTCATGAAGGTTGCCCACCTCGCTGAAGCCTTCAACCTGCCTGTCACCTCGCACGGTGCCCACGACATCACGGTCCACCTGATGGCAGCAGCACCCAACCGGTCATACCTCGAAGCGCATGGTTTCGGGCTGGACAGGTATCTCGCTCATCCACTGGTCATTGATAACGGTTGCGCAATTGCACCGGAACGCCCGGGGCACGGCATGGAGTTTGACTGGGCCGCGCTGGCGAAGATTGCAGTTGCATGATGCGGATTGCAGTTGCTGGAGCGGGCCTGATCGGCCGCAAGCACGTTGAGGTCGTCAACCGCAGCCGCCTGGCTCGCCTGAGCGCAGTGGCCGATCCGGTCCCCGATGCCGCCCTCATCGCAACGGCTTCAGGAGCGGTGCATTTTGACAGCATCGGCCAGATGCTCGCTCAAGATCCGCCAGACGGTGCCATCATTGCAACGCCCAACCAGTTGCACCTGGAGCACGCGCTGGCCTGCATCGACGCCGGCATCCCGGTACTGGTGGAGAAGCCCATTGCGGACAGCACCAGCGCAGCCCGGCACCTGGTCGAGGCCGGTGAGATGGCCGGCGTTCCGGTGCTGGTCGGTCATCACCGGCGGCACAACCCCCTGATTCAGGCCGCTCACCAGCAAATCGCATCTGGCAGGATCGGCTCCGCCGTCGCTGGTCACGCTATGTGCTGGCTGTATAAGCCGGACGACTATTTCAGCGCCGTCTGGCGCACACGAAAGGGTGCCGGGCCGGTTTTCATCAACCTGATTCATGATGTCGACCTGTTCCGGTATCTGCTGGGCGACGTGGCACGTGTGCAGGCGATAAACTCCGGGCACACACGCAAGCACGAGGTGGAAGACACCGCCGCCATCATCTTGCAGATGGCCAGTGGCGCGCTTGTGACAATGACAGTTTCAGACACCATAGTTGCGCCATGGAGCTGGGAACTGACATCAGCCGAGAACGCGGATTATCCGGCAACAGACCAGTCCTGTTACTTCATTGGCGGCACGAACGGCTCGCTGGACATTCCGGCAAACCGGGTATGGTCGCAGCAAGGCGAGCGAAGCTGGTGGCAGCCAATCAGCCACCATCGGTATCAGGCAGATGCAGCCGATCCGCTGGACCGGCAGCTGGAGAATTTCTGTGAGGTAATTGCAGGCAAGGCCGATCCGCTGGTGTCCGGCAGGGAGGGCCTGAAATCCCTGCAGGTTATCGAGGCCATTTGCACCGCAGCCGAAACTGGCAGAGCAATCGAGGTTCACTCATGATAGATGGCGGGCAGTGTCCATGACCTCACTTGTTGCGGGCCTGATTGGATCGCATATCCAGAACACACGGTTGCCCGGCGCGCTCAAGCTGCTGTGCGGCGAAGCCGGCATCGGCTTCTCGTTCGAATTGATGGACACGGCGGATCTGCCCGCTTTTGACTTCAACGCCAGCGTCGACGCTCTCAAGGTACGGGGCTGGACCGGGGTCACCATCACGCACCCTTGGAAGACGCATGCTGCAGCCTATGCAGGTGAGTGGCTACGCCAGAGTGTGCGTCCGCTGGGCGCCTGCAACACGCTGGTTTTCGGGCCGCCTCTTGCGGGTCATAACACCGATTTCACGGGTTTTCTGTCTGCATGGCGCTGGATCATGGGCGATGTTGCGCCGGGACGGGTGGCGATGGCTGGAGCAGGCGGAGTTGCGCGGGCACTGGCGGGCGCGCTTGAAGTTCTTGGGGCAGATGATGTGGCCGTCTGGGACATTGACCCTGGAAAGGCCGAACAGCTCGCCGGAGCCTTTGGCCCAACGGTCAGGCCCGTATCACTGAATCAGGTGCCGCAGGCTGTCCGCAACGCAGATGGCCTCGTCAATGCGACTGCGATCGGCATGGAACATTCCCCCGGCATGGCCTTTGATGAAAGCCTGATTGGCAGCCAGCAATGGGCGTTCGATGCCATTTACACGCCAACCAACACAGCGTTCCTCCAATGTGCGCAGGGTGCCGGACTGAAGTGCCTTACAGGCTTCGACCTGTTCTGCCACATGGCGGTGGGAACCTTCGAGGCCTACACGGGGATCGCGCCGGAAAAGAAATCTGCCTTGCGCGCATTCGAGCAGTTGCGTCCGCCCGCCTGACGGCTCTGGCTACAGGCTGGCTGTTATGCCGCCATCCACATAAAGAATGTGCCCGTTCACGAAGCTTGACGACGGTGAGGCAAGAAACACGGCTGCCCCTACCAGTTCATCAACCTTGCCCCAACGCCCGGCAGGGGTGCGGTTGGCCAGCCACGCCGTGAACGCTTCGTCCCGGACCAGTGCTTCAGTCAGCTCCGTCTCGAAATAGCCCGGTGCCAGGCCGTTGACCTGCAGGCCGTGCTTTGCCCAGTCCGTACACATTCCCTTGGTAAGGTTGGCCACTGCCCCCTTTGATGCTGTGTAGGGCGCAATGCCTGGCCGGGCAAGCGCCGTCTGCACCGAGCAGATGTTGATGATCTTGCCTTGCCCCCGCCTGATCATGTGGCGGGCGGCGGCCTTGCCCACATTGAACACGCTGTCCAGGTTGGTCCGCATCAGCGTGTCCCAGGCCGTGTCGGGAAATTCATCCAACGCAGCGCGATGCTGCATGCCCGCATTGTTGATCAGGATATCGACGGGACCGTGATCGCGCTCGATGGCATCAACGCCTGCGCAAACCGCCTGCCTGTCTGTGACGTCAAATACCTGGCAGCCCGCATCGATGCCCTCGGCCCGCAGAGACGCGCAAGCCGCTTCCAGTTTCTGTGCGGTTCGCCCGTTCAGCACCACGCGCGCACCGGCCAGGCCAAGCCCGCGCGCGAGAGTAAAGCCGATCCCCTGGCTGGAGCCGGTGATGAGCGCGCGTTTGCCATCAAGACCGAAGAGTTGCTGAATGTTCATTGACAGGTTTTCCCGTTATCGTTCCGCTTCACTATCCGGCCCGCAAGGGCGGCCAGCAAGCACCAACACAAGGTTTTTCCAATTGAAATCAATCGTCATACATGCCGCCGGAGACCTGCGCGTGGAACAGTGCGAAGCCGGCGAGCCCGGCCCCGGTGAAGTTCGCATTGCCATGGCCACTGGCGGCATCTGCGGATCGGACCTTCACTACTACAAGCATGGTGGCTTCGGCGCGGTCAGGCTGCGCGAGCCGATGATCCTTGGCCATGAGGTCGCGGGCCATGTGGAAAAAACTGGACCAGGCGTAACTCGGGTGGCGCCCGGTGACCTCGTTGCGATCAATCCCAGCAGGCCGTGCGGGCGCTGCCGCTATTGCGACAGGGCCGAGTTCAACCATTGCCTCAACATGGCATTCTATGGTTCAGCGATGCCCTTTCCCCATGTGCAGGGAGCGTTCCGTTCAAGTCTTGTCGTTCGCGAAGACCAATGCGAGAAAGCGGCTCAAGGCGTCTCGGCTGGTGAGGCGGCCATGGCTGAACCATTTTCTGTCGCACTTCATGCAGTGGCACAGGCGGGCGGGGTCGCCGGCAAGCGCGTGCTGGTCACTGGCTGCGGGCCGATCGGCGCATTGTGCATTATTGCTGCCCGTCATGCCGGGGCGGCCGAGATCGTGGTTAGTGACATTGCCAGACCGGCTCTGGAATTTGCCCGCACCATTGGTGCTGATGTCACGCTTGATGCGGCTTTACCCGCAAGTTTCGAACCATACGCTCGTGACAAGGGCACCTTCGACGTGGCGCTGGAATGTTCAGGTACACCAGATGCGCTCGTGTCGGCTCTGCAGGTTGCGCGCCCCCGCGCGGTCATTGTCCAGCTTGGTCTTGGCGGAGACATGACGGTGCCGATGAACATGCTCGTTGCGAAGGAAATTTCCTTGCGCGGCAGCTTCCGCTTTCACCCCGAGTTCGCTCAGGCGGTTACTCTGATTAATGACCGGACCGTGGACCTCACTCCGCTGATCTCCGCAACCTACGGCATGGATGACGCCGTCGCCGCATTCGAATTGGCCAGCGATCGTTCGCGCGCAATGAAGGTCCAGCTGAAATTCTGAGACGTGACAATCCCGTAACGCATACGCGGAGTTTACTGCCAGAACCTGATTTCTCTGCACAAATCCTCATCCCAGGTGATAGCGGCAACGTTTTGCCTGTTGCTCATCGCTCACATCCCAGTGCACTTGGGCGAAGCAAGGCCCGAAGATTGCTTCCATGAAACGGATTTCGCAATGATCAGCATTCCATTCGAGCAGCTTGATGTTGCCATTGGCGTCTACAGCGATATCCCAGCCCACGAGAAAAGGATGGGGTACGCTGCGGTGAAGTTCTACACACAGGTCTAATGCATTCCCGAAGTTCGGTACTGAACGGCCTGCAAAGCCTGTTCCGGTATCAGGGTGTACGGACACGGGTGTCCAGTCGGGCATGTAACCACAACTATCAAGGATGCCGTCTGCGTTTGTGACGGCCACACGGATGGAGCGATCGGCTCTAATCCATTTCGTTCCCGCCAGACCAAACCTGACATAAGCGCCCATCGCGCGAATGCTTCCCTGCAACGTTCTCCCGGTGGTAATCCTGATTGTTGTCAATGGCCCTGATATGACTTCGTCAAACACGGGATGCTGCGTTACCGCGTACTGGATGACCGCGTTTCCGGTCTTTTGAAACAGGTCTTCGTTCAATTCGTCTAATGGTATGCGATAAATATCGTTACCCAACACAGATCCGTCCGGCTTTACATAAACAACCTCATTACCCAACCGCTCAAGCGAGTGCTTGATTGACGCAAGCGGGGCCTCTCGCATATCCGCTTCATAAAACTTGCCATGAATATAGTAGCCGGCATCCGGCAAGCGGTTGGTATTCAGTACGATTTTCGCGAACGTCTTGATCTTCGACACCTTCTCGAGGCCGATGCCACCCTTACTGACTATACCCGCGTGAAAGTAATGGTATGTCAGCCAGCCCTCGGCAAAACCGCCATGAATGACGCAGTATTCGTACAAGAACCTGGCGTAGTACTGGTCTCCAAGCATGTCCCGTGCATATTCGTCCGCAAACCGACGCAGTTTGGGCGTCAGCCTGTTTCCGGTTTTGCGTTCAAGGTCGCGAATACGCTTGTTGACCTGATAGCTGGTGAACGGACTGGAAAGCCCAGACATGACCTGCCGGCCAAAACTGTTCATGCCACCAATAATCGACATGCTGATCTAACCTCCGACATCTACATGTCACCACTGTGGTGGTGTCGTGACTCTGGAGCCATAGGATATCCTTATGCTGACAATTGGATCATAGCGCAGAAGACCAAACTGGACAGTCTGTTGGTTGGATAGAGTTCGTGGAGTCGTGGGAGGAATGCGGAATGCTATTCTGCGGCCAGGGTTCGAAATTGTCTCTGGTGGGCAAAACGCCAACTGGGATCAAAAAAGCCGCTATGAATGTCAGTGGTGAATAAGGAGCCGATACCCGCTCACTCCAGATCACCGCAGCAATATCCTCAACGCCGCCGTTGGGTTGCCAAAGCCAAACCGTCCGAAGCTGGGACCATGCAGTCGGCTTTGTGTGACGGGCCA
>JAWVYF010000043.1:0-13831 GCA_033722845.1 Anderseniella sp.
GGCACGGTCGAGCTTTCCGCGCCATGGTCATCGCCCATCAGCGCAAGTACACCGCCATGTTTGGAAGTACCTGCAGAGTTGGCATGGCGGAAAACATCGCCGGTGCGGTCAACACCCGGACCCTTGCCGTACCAGATCGCAAAGACGCCGTCATAAGCGCCTTCACCACGCATTTCCGCCTGTTGCGACCCCCAGATGGCAGTTGCTGCCATGTCTTCGTTGACGCCCGGCTCAAACTTGACATTGGCCGGCTGGGTGTAGCGCACAGACTTGGCGAACTGCTGGTCCAGCCCGCCAACCGGCGAGCCGCGATAGCCGGTCACGTAACCGGCCGTATTCAGCCCGGCAGCCTCGTCGCGCGCACGCTGCATAAGCGTCAGCCGCACAATGGCCTGCGTGCCGGTCATGAAGGCGTGGGATTTGGTCAGGTCAAACTTGTCATCGAGTTTTACCGACTTGAGCGTCATCACTCTTGAACTCCGTTGAACCAAAGTATGTCAGCATTACTGACATATTTAAGGCCATGCAGTCAAATCAACATTCCGTAACAAGCCTGCGCCAGACAGAGAAAATCCACAATCCCTGCCGCCGCCTCGTGGAATCTGTTTGCAGTTGTGCCACAGTCAGTAACAACCGCTTGCCATCAGGAATGACTCGCCCGTGACAACCTCCGCAGCACCAACCTCGGCTGAATCATTGCATGTGTTCGCCCGCATCGGCGTGATGTCGTTTGGCGGACCAGCTGGCCAGATCGCGCTGATGCACCGCGAGCTGGTGGAGCAACGGCCATGGCTGACCGAGCAGGAATATCTGCGCGCGCTCAACTTCTGCATGTTGCTGCCCGGGCCGGAAGCCATGCAGCTGGCAACCTATGCCGGCTGGCGGCTGCATGGGGTGCGCGGCGGGTTGATGGCAGGCTTGCTGTTCGTGCTGCCCGGTGCGGCCGTGGTACTGGCGATCTCTGTCCTGTATTCGCTCTATGGCCGCCTGCCACTGGTCGAGGCCGCATTCTTCGGCGTCAAGGCAGCGGTCCTGGCAATCGTGCTGGAAGCGCTCATCAAGGTCTCGAAGCGGGCGCTCAAGCAGACCGTTCACTGGATGATCGCAACTGCCGCGTTTATCGCGTTATTTGCCTTCGCGATCCCCTTTCCGATGGTCATTGCTGCTGCCGGACTTGCCGGCTGGCTCACCGGTTCTGCCACATCGGCACCAGGCGAACCGGCCACAGCCACGGCACCGGTCAGCATCAGCGGCACCGTGACCACGGTGATTACATGGCTGGTAATCTGGTTTGCCCCCGTCGCCGCCATAGCGTTGCTGATCTACCCCGATCACCTGCTGGTCGACATCGGGCTGTTCTTCTCCAAGTTGGCCGTCGTCACGTTTGGCGGTGCTTACGCGGTACTTGCCTACATGGGCCAGCAGGCGGTTGAGACCCACAACTGGCTCACCGCCGACCAGATGATCGACGGGCTGGGCCTGGCCGAAACGACGCCCGGCCCGCTGATCCTCGTCACCGAGTTCGTCGGCTACATGGCGGGCTTCCGCTCAGCTGGCCTGCTTGGCTCGGTCAGCATGGGCCTTGCCGCCGCCGCGATGGCATTGTGGGTCACCTTCGCGCCCTGCTTCTTGTGGATATTTGCCGGCGCGCCCTACGTTGAGCGGCTCGCCAACATGCCTCGCCTCAGTGCTGCTCTGGGGGCTATTACCGCGGCAGTCGTGGGCGTCATTGCCAACCTTGCACTGTGGTTCGGCCTGCATGTGATCTTTGAAAGACTGACCCGCATTGAAGCAGGCCCGCTATCGATGACCTGGCCCGATTGGGCCACCATCAACCCGGCGGCAGTCGCACTGTTCGCCTTGTCGGCAGTTATGCTGCTGGTGCTGCATCAAGGCCTGGCGCGAACACTCGCCGTGTGCGCAGGCCTTGGGCTGGCGTTGGGAATGGCTGGGTTGTTGTGATCTGGGCTCAGATGTCGAGCACGAACACGTTGGTGATGATGGCGCGATACCCTGCCCGCATCCCGAACGATTTGGTCACGTCCAGAAAGCCGTCAAGCTCGAACCGGTGCTGGCCATAAAGACCGTACTCGTTGCGCACTTCCTCCGGCTGCAGATAGCGCCGCTGCAGCGTAGCGCTGCGGCTGTCATCCGGATCATGCAGGATGATCACATCGCGATCCGTACTGCCACGCTCGTTGACGCCAAAACCCGCCATGGTGGTCATGTGGCCGCCAACACGTGTCAGCTCGCCCCGGGTCTTGCCCTCCTTGAAGAAGCTTACCGACACCCACACGCCTGCGCCGCGCGCAAACGATGCACGGATGCTGCGCCAGTCCGGTGCGCCCACATGCGCCTTGCGCACGTCATTGAAGCGGTAAGGACCGTAGCTGTCGATGCTGGTGCTGTAGCCCTGCTGCTCGATATAGGCCGACAGACCGGTCACGAACCGTTGCAGGTTGGTGCCGCCCTTCGGTGCCGTGGACATGAACTGAGAGCTTCCGAGCTGGCCGGCAACCGAAGCCACTTTCTCGATGGTGGTGAGGCCCTGGATCGGCAACAGGTTCTTGTAGCCCTTGTGCTCGGCCAGCCACACCAGCACGTTGGCCGTGGCAACCGGCACGCAATAGTTCTTGCCGCCACCTGGCAGGCCAAGCCGCGAATCGGTCTGGGTAAAATCCGGCATACGATCCAGCCGCGAGGTATCATAGGCCGCCGCGCGCACTTCGCCGGTGGCGCCGACCATGGCAAGCCAGGCGGCTGCGGTCAGCGCCACGATAATGTCTATGAAACGGCCCAGCACCATTGCCTTGTCCCGCCTTGCGTTCTGATCCGGTTGTGACTCTCCGGAATCTTACCGTGGCAGGCGAAAAACAGGCTTAAGCAGATCGCTAAAACTTTAACGGTTCAGCTCAGGCAGGCTCACCGGACGGCCAACTCCAGAACTCGTTGCCAAGCTTCTGGTAATGCCGCGACAGCACCATCTTGTGCACTTCCGAGGCACCGTCCACCAGCTTGGCACAGCGCGCATACCGGTAGATCCACTCCACGATGCTGTCCTCCGAATAGCCGCGTGCACCCTGCAACTGAAGCGCGGTGTCGGCTGCATTGTGCAGCGTATCGGCCACGTGGATCTTGGCCATCGACACTTCCTTCTGGGCCTTGTCGCCCTGGTCGATTTTCCAGGCTGCATGCATGGTCAAAAGCTTGCCGGTCTGGATGTCACGGGCAACGTCGCCCATCATCATCTGGATCGACTCGCGCTCAGCCAGTTTCTGGCCGAATGCTTCACGCTTGACGATGTAGTCATTGGCTTCTTCCATGCAGCGCTTGGCCATGCCCAGCCAGCGCATGCAGTGGGTGAGGCGTGCAGGTCCCAGCCGCATCTGGGTAATGCGCAGTCCATCGCCTTCTTCCAGCAACCGGTTGGCCATCGGAATTTCCAGCCCGTCGAACTCCAGCTCGCACACCCCGCCGTGTTCGTCCGGCCCCATGTTTGGAATGCGCCGCACGATGCGCCAGCCCGGATCATCCTTGTGAAACACGAACGCCGACAGGCCCCGGCGCGGATCATCGGAGGTGCGTGCCATCAGGATGAAGTGCGAGGCAATGGCCGCACCGGAAATGAACCACTTGCGCCCCGAAATGATGTAGCGGTCGTTCTTGCGTTCAGCCTTTGTCAGCATCATGCCGCCCGGGTCGGAGCCCGAACCGGGGTGCGGCTCGGTCATCACGAATGACGAGCGAACGTCGCCGTCAATGATCGGCTGCAGCCACTTGTCCTTCATCTCTTCCGAGGCGAGCGTTTTGTTGAGGATCGACATGTTGCCGTCATCCGGTGCCTGGCAATTGAGAATGACCGGCCCGAAGATCGACCGGGCGGCTTCTTCGTAGAACACCGCCCACTCCGCCACACTCAGCCCCAGCCCGCCACGCTCCTTCGGCATCTGCGGGGCCCACAGGCCTTCCGACCGGGCCTTTGCCCGCATCGGCTTGAGCAATGACAGCCGGATGTTCTCGAACTCGTTGTAGTTCTCCTTGTTGGCCTCCAGCGGCATCACCTCTTCGGCGATGAAATCGCGCACCCGGCGGCGCAGCTTTTCAAGTTCCGGCGAAATCGTGAAATCCATGACGGCAAGGTCCTCGGTTCAAAACAGATGGGGCTTGAAGGCGGTTGTCAGTCTCAGTCCACGGCCAGCATGTGACCGCCATCCACCACGACGGTGGCCCCGGTCATGTAGCCCGACGCCTTGTTCGATGCCAGCAGCAGCAAGGTGCCGTCAAGATCGGACGGCTCCCCGATACGGCGCTGGGCGATGCGCTTGATCATTGGTTCGCTGGCGGGTGACGAGAAATAGTCCCGGTTGATATCGGTCAGGATATAGCCCGGCGCAATGGCATTGACCCGCACCCGGTAGCGCGCCAGTTCGAGCGCCAGATTGGTGGTAAGTTGCTGCACGGCTCCTTTCGAGGCGGCGTAGGAGATCACGCCCTTTGCCGCGCGGAACGACAGCACCGAGGCAATGTTGATGATGTTGCCTGCCGTGCCGGTGTGTTTCATGCGCCGCGCTGCTTCCTGCGCACAAAACCACACGCCATCCAGATTGACCGACATCACCTGCCGCCAGTCGTCCGGCGTCACGTCGAACAAGCCTTGCGTCTTGGCCAGCCCGGCATTGTTGACCAGTATGCTGACCGGGCCGAACGCCGCTTCAGCCGCATCGAATGCGGCTGGCACTTGAGCAGAGTCCGCCACGTCGAGCTCAACCGCCACGGCCTCGCCGCCTTGGTTGTCAATGGTCTCGACCAGGCGCTCCAGCCGGTCGACCCGGCGCGCCGCCACGACGACCTTCGCGCCATTGGCCGCCAGCGTTTGCGCAAACCGCTCACCCAACCCCGAAGACGCCCCCGTCACGAGGGCGACTTCGCCGGTCAGGTCAAACAGTTGCGCTGCCTTCATCGCAAGTCTTCCGCCGCACAGGTCAGAAGCTCAGCGACACATCGCGGTGATGCGACATGCAAGACGCCACATCGAGCGCAATGTCATCCGGCAGGCGATTCAGCTGGCGAATGCCGATCGTGTCGTGAATGGCGCGCTCGTACTGGTTGACCCCATCGCCAATGCTGGACGCAGCCTTCTGACGCCAGTCCAGCTCCTTTGCATAGGCAGCCTGTGCGGTATCGAGCAGCTTTTGCAGCTCAGCCTTGTCGTCCGGGTTGCGGCGTACGAAGCGGGACGCTTCGCGGAAGGCTTTTGCAACATCGCTCGAACCGGGAACAGCACCAATGGAGGACTCCAGCGCCTTGATCGCGTTTTCAGCCTCTTCGGCAGAAGCAGAACCTGCCATCGCAATGGTCTTGTCGATCTCGGGCTTCAGTTCAGCCAGTTGCGGCGCGGAAGACAGCATCTCCTGCATCTGCGCCACCGGCCGGTAGGCCTGGTCCACATTGCGGCGATAATTCAGCCGGGCACGCTTGTCGGCATCCAGCAGCTTCTTGAAGGCCGCATGGTCGTCCTTCCAGTTCGACGGGATCTCGGCCTTCAATCGCTCGATCTCCGCGGTCTCCGTGGCAATCCGCTTCTCCAGCCGGCTGCGAAGCTTCTGCGCTGCCTCATCGTCACCGCGCACCCGGCGCAGCTGCGTCTCGGCCAGCTTCTTCTCGGCTTCAAAGCGGCGAATATCACGTTCGATTTCGCGCACCTTGGTGTGCAGCGGCGAGTACCCGGGCACAGCCGCGTTCATGGCTGTTTCCGCAGCCTTGATCTCGTCGAGCAGCTTGAACGTGTCTTCCGCCTTGTTCAGGCTTTCGCTGAACTGCTTGCCCATACGCTCCGGCACCACGGACATGTCCAGCCCACGCGCCGCAGTGATAGCCGACTTGATACTGTCGCCATCGTTCTGGAACCGCACGAAGACGGTTTCCTCGATACAGGTCTGCAGCCTCGGATTGATCGGTGGCGGCGCCTGCTCACCCAGCAGCGACAGTCTGGTCGGCAGATAGTTCACCAGGCTCGGCGTATACCCGACGATGCCCAGTGCCACGAGCTGCAACAGGATAAACGGAACCACGCCCTTGTATATCGACGTGGTTGCCACGCTCGATGGCGCAACACCGCGCAAATAGAACAGCGCGAATCCGAACGGCGGCGTCAGGAACGAGGTCTGGATATTCAGACCGATCATCACACCCAGCCAAACCGCGGTGATGTTGGCCTGCGGATCAGCCAGCAGGATGGGCGACACGATCGGCACCACCACCACGGCAATTTCGATGAAGTCGAGGAAGAAACCCAGCAGGAAGATCACCGCCATCACGATGATAAACTGCGCCCAGAACCCGCCCGGCAGGCTGGTCAGAAACTCCTTTACCAGTTCTTCACCGCCAAAGGCACGGAAAGCCGACGTGAGCATCGCCGCGCCGAGCAGAATGATGAACACCAGCGACGTGGTCTTGGCTGTCTCAATCATCACGCCGTGCAGGGTTCTGTCGATCCGCAGCGTACGCAAACCGCTCCAAACCAGCGCAATGATCAAGCCGCCCAGCGCCACAACGCCGAGCCCGATGCCCAGAGCGTCAGCCGACGTCTGAACGTTCTTGATGTTCATGCTGAAGGTGTTCGACAACACGAAGATCGCAACCACCGAAGCCAGCGCGAGCAGTGCCGGCCAGAACGCACGGGATTCGCCCTCCTTCAGCCGGTAACCGGCCATGATCATGGCGCCGGCGGCACCAATGGCGCCAGCCTGGTTCACCGTGGCTACACCGGCAATGATCGAACCCAGCACGATGAAAATCAGGACCAGCGGCGGCACCAGCGAAACCGAGGCCTTGAGCATCAGCTGCCTGTTGAAGCCACCTTCGACGGGAACAGCAGGGGCCAGCTTTGGCCGAATGAGCGCTGTCACCAGAATGTACAGCATGTACAGCCCGACCAGAACCAGACCCGGAATGAACGCACCAAGGAACATGTCGCCGGCACTCGTCGAGGTGACGGCGAATTCGGACGGCATGGTGATGTCACCAGTGGCGGACTTGTGCAGGGCCTTGCGCGCGGTATCGGCCTGGTCAACTGCGCTGGCCAACTGGTCAGCCAGAATGATCAGCACGATCGACGGCGGAATGATCTGCCCAAGCGTGCCGGAGGCCGCGATGGTGCCGGTAGACAGTGAGTGCGAATAGTTGTTGCGCATCATCACCGGCAGCGAGATCAGGCCCATCGCCACCACGGTTGCACCCAGAATGCCGGTGGTGGCGGCAAGCAACGCGCCCACGAACACCACCGAAATGCCCAGACCACCCGGGATCGGGCCGAACAGCTGCGCCATGGTGACCAGCAGGTCTTCGGCAATTTTGGACCGCTGCAACATGATGCCCATGAACACGAACAGCGGAATGGCTATGAGCGTATCTCGCTCAACCTCCCAGTAAATGCCGCGGAAGTTGGTCACCCCCGCACTCAACCATTGCGACGGAGAGCCTTGGGCAAAGTAAGCTGCGGAGTCGCCTGCGAACACGTAGCCGGCAACAGCAGCAGCACCGATTGTCAGAATTGCCGAACCCGGCAGGGCGAATGCAACCGGATATCCGGAGCCCAGGGCAAATGCCATGAGCACAACCAGCATCGCGAGAAAGAACAGTTCCATCGTCTTAGCGTCCTTGAATCTTTAATGCCGGTCAGTGGCCGCCGGGGTTGGCGACTTCACGTTTGCCCGGGTCGCCCCTGCGGTCGGCAATCGCCTCCAGCAGGTATCCTGCGAACTGGATCATCATGGAAACGGCAAACACCGCCAGAAAGCCGGCCATCATGTACTTGGTGTACATGCCGAAACCGGATTGCGAGACCTCGAAGTTCAACAGAGGCGAGTTGATGATGCTGGCTTTGCCTTCCATGCCGAACCACAAGACGGTGGCGCACAAGGTCATGCCCAGCAGGATCGAACCCCAGTGGTTGACGAGACCTTTGCGCTTCTCGGAGAAGCCGGCATAGAGCACGTCAACACGCACATGCCCTTCCTCGATCAGCGTATAAGCACTGGCAAACAGGAACAGAGCGGCATACCAGAAGCGCACCAGATCGCCCATGAATGCCTGCTCATAAGAGAAGATGAAGCGGGTGAACACGATGATCAGTTCGGCAATCACCACCAGCAGCGCAAGCCAGATGAAGCCAAGTGTCTTGCGCCATGCCGCAGCAACAGCCAGCGCGATCACGCACAGCGGGATGTGCACCCAAAGCCCGCGGAAGTTTGGCCGGCCAAGATCACTGGTCAGCTGCGCGCCAACCAGGTTCTCCAGAATGCCCTCCACCCGCAAAAACGAAATGACCGCATCTGCAATGCCCACCAGCAGGACAGCGAAAAATGCCCATCGGATGATATAGGCCGTTATTGCGTAAAGCCGTCCGGCCTCCTCACGAAGCGACAGCCCTGCCCCCTGCCTGACCAGCATGAAGGCCGCAGCAATTGCGACCAGATAAAGAGCCAGTTGCAGCATGGCCATTGCACCGCCGCCATCGAACGACGCAGATGCACCAGGCAGCCCGGCCCAATACGTCAGAAAATTGTTCAACAGGAATGTAAAGGTCAGAAGCGTCACGGACCACGAAAACACCCGCCAGCCCTGCGCGCTTCCCGAAGGCTGAATTGCTTGATCACTCACGATTGTTCCCCGCCCTGATCACCGGTTCAGTTTGAAATAGAGTGTCTGGCACCGCCCTCGCCAGACTGGTGCGGGGGTGACCCGGTCATGCCGGACCATCCCCGCCCATGTAATGCAAGTCTGCCGGGCAGAAAGCCGCGCCGATCACACCGGCCGGCTCGCCGCCACGGCTGGCATGAGCCGCTTACAGACCCAGCACACGGTTGCGCTGCAGAAGGTATGCGGTGTCGGACAGCTTCATCCAGCCGCCAACGTCTGCACGAGCAGCTGCGAAGCTCTCATGGGTACGCTTGGCCAGATCGGAGTGCGCAACGGTTTCCGCGAACACTTCTTCCGAGGCCTTGCCGAAGCTGTCATAGGTGTCATCGTTGAACTCACGCAGCTCAACGCCGTTTTCCTTGATCAGCTTGGTCAGGTACGTACCGTTGTTGGCGTTGTACTCGGAAATCGACTTCATGTGCTCTTCGCCACATGCAGCCTTGATGATTTCCTTGTCGGTTGCCGACAGGTCAGACCACCACTTCTCGTTCATGCCCAGCGCCAGCGTGGAACCGGCTTCGTGCATGCCCGGATAGTAGTAGTACTTGGCAGCTTCGTAGAACTTCATGAAGTAGTCGTTCCACGGACCAACCCACTCGGTGGCGTCGATGGCGCCCGAGACCAGGTTTTCATAGATCTGGCCGCCCGGCAGTGACACCGGAGACGCACCCAGCTTGGCCATCACGTCGCCGCCGAGACCCGGAATACGCATCTTCAGACCCTTGAGGTCGTCAGCAGAGTTGATTTCCTTGTTGAACCAGCCACCCATCTGCACGCCCGTGCAGCCGGCCATCAGCGACTTCAGGCCAAAGCCCGATGCCAGCTCGTCCCACAGGGCCTGACCGCCCATGTGGTTGATCCATGCATCCTGCTCGACGTGGGTCAGGCCGAACGGCACAGAGGTGTAGTAAGCCCATGCCGGGTGCTTGCCTTTCCAGTAGTAGTCGGCAGCGTGATACGCCTGGCTGTTGCCGGCCGCCACTTCGTCAAACACGTCGAACGCGCCAACGCGCTCGCCAGCGGCGAAGTACTGCACGTTGATACGGCCTTCGGTCAGCTCGCCAATGCGGGCAGCCAGACGCTGGGCACCCGTACCCAGACCGGGGAAGTCACGCGGCCAGGTCGACACGATGACCATGTCGATCTTGGACTGCGCAATTGCCGGTGTTGCAAGGCTGGTCGCTGCCGCAGCGCCCGTTGCGATACCGGCAGATTTGATAAACTTACGACGATCCATTGTTTACTCCCGTTTATGTTAGGTCCCGGGCTGCCGCGCCATGGTTCAATAACCCGTCCTCAGCTGAACACGCCGCCGAGATGCCATGACGAGAAAAAGCCGGGTCGTCCCTGATGCGAACCGGGCGATGCCGGTTGCGCGGAGAAATAAAGCCGAAACGGCCCCAATATACAATGTTAAAATCCAGACATATTTCGCCGTTACGGCATTTCCGGGCGACACCCGGAGCGAGCTTGAACCAGCCGTTACACCAAAAACTGGTGGACAGCTTTGCGATGGCAGGTCTAGGTAACTGAAGCGCGAAGACCCCGGCCAGTGGAACCCATTGTTCATGCCGAAACCGTACCTTGTTGCCGTCCCCGCCGACGTTCTGGAAAAGGATGGCCTGCATTATCATACAGCCGGCGAAAAGTATTTGCGGGCCCTCGCCGAGTGTTCTCATGTGCAGCCGGTCATCATTCCGGCATTGGCAGACGCGTTCGATCTCGAACGGCTGCTTGACCGGGTGGATGGCGTGCTGATCACCGGCGCCACCTCGAATGTTCACCCGCCTCACTATGGCGAGAAACCGACCGCGCGCCATGAGCCTTACGACCACCAGCGCGACAACCTGACCCTCGACCTCATCCGCGCAATACTGAAGCGCAAGATGCCGCTGTTCTGTATCTGCCGCGGCTTTCAGGAACTGAACGTGGTGTTCGGTGGCACGCTCGATACCGAGGTTCAGGATCTGCCCGGCAGGCTTGATCACCGCGCGCCCGAGAGCGATGACCTTGCGGTCCGCTACGGGCCGGCTCACCCCATCGCAATCGAGCCCGGCAGTCTGCTGCACAGGATCTTGAAGAAGTCCGGCACCATGGTGAATACCGTTCACCGTCAGGCCATTGCCAGACTGGGAGACGGACTTGAGGCAATTGCGCGGGCACCGGACGGGACCATCGAGGCCGTTGCGGTGAAGGGTGCGGAAGGGTTTGCGCTGGCCGTTCAGTGGCATCCCGAGTTCCGGGCCAGCCAGAACCCGGATTCGGTCCGGCTGTTCGAAGCGTTCGGCACCGCCGTTCGGGATTATGCGGGGGAACACGGAGATGACGGCGACTGACAAACCGGATCGCAATCCGCCACGCGACACGGTCAACCGGCGAGGCCTGATGCTGGCGCTCGTGCCGCTGCTGTTGTCCCTGCTGGCGCTTGGTGGCTGGCTTTATTACTCCTACAGCAAGCCCGAACCCCGCACCTGGAAGGTCGCGGCCGACCAGCGCGGATCGGACAATTTCGAACTTCTCGAAGCCCTGGCAGATCAAGTCACACGCGCCAATCCGGAAGTGCGGCTGAAGGTGTTCCAGACGGCCGGCACCAGCGAAAGCCTGAAACTGCTGGAAGACGGCATCATAGACTTTGCAGCGATTCCCGCAGATGCCATTTCGCGGCCCAATCTGTCGATGATCGCCAACCTGTATCCCGACACCTACCACCTGATCGCGCGCCGCGACTCCGGCATCAAGAGCGTCCGCGACCTCGCCGGAAAGCAAGTCGGGCTGCCGTCGCTGACCTCGTCGGAGTATCGCTCGTTCTGGTACATTATCGACCAGTATACGGTGCAACCAGAGCGTTTCACCGCTCGCCCCTACCAGCAGAACGATGCCATTGTTGCCTTGCGCAACCGCGAAGTGGACGCGGTGTTCGTGATGCGCGCGCCCGGCAACCGCCGGCTGAAATGGCTCGCCGATGCCGCTGCCATCGACATCATCGAGATTGACCAGGCTGACGCCATGCGTGTGAAGCGGCCTGCCCTGAAAACCGTAACGCTGCCGCGCGGAGTGTACTCGGGGACACCGGCGATACCGGACCGGGACATCACCACCGTCGCAGCAGACCGCATTCTGGTGACACGAGCCGCCGTGCCGGACGACGTGGTGCGCCAGGTGACCACCACCTTGTTCGAAAACCAGCGCGAGCTGTCCTTGTCCTCGAGGCTTGCGGGCTTTGTCCAGCAACCGGAACTCAGCGGTGCCACCCTGCTGCCGATACACCCCGGCGCAATCGCCTTCTACAATCGAGACCAGCCCAGCTTCTTCCAGGAAAACGCCGAACCCATCGGTGTCACCGTGTCCGTTACGGCGATCCTGATGTCGCTGCTGCTGTGGGCCAAGCGGCGCTGGGAAGAAGGCCAGAAAGGCCGCATCGACGTCTATAATCTGGATCTGATCCGGATGACCGCGCAGGCCCGCGAGGCGACATCGATCGAACAACTCGAAGCCCTTCGCAAGAGCCTGTTCGAAATGCTCGACCGGGTGGTCAATGATCTGGACCAGGACAAGATCGATGGCCAGGGCTTCCAGTATTTCGCCTTTACCTGGCGTGTCGCACTGGACCAGATATCGGCACGGCTGCAAGAGCTGCAACGCTGATTGACCGGCGCTGCCTGTGCCACTCGCACCGGCCAGTGGATTCCGTGGTAAAATTGTTTTACCACTCAGCCTGAGACAAGTTCGAGGGCAATCACCATGGCAACAATCACCTGTATCGAAGACCTGCGCAAACTGGCTGAACGCCGGGTGCCGCGAATGTTTTACGACTATGCCGACTCGGGCTCCTACACCGAGGGCACCTATCGCGCCAACGAAACGGACTTCGACAAGATCAAGCTGCGCCAGCGCGTTGCCGTGGACATGGACAACCGCACCACGAAGACCACCATGATCGGCCACGACGTTGCCATGCCGGTCGCCCTTGCCCCCACCGGCCTGACCGGCATGCAGCACGCCGATGGCGAGATCCTTGCTGCGAAGGCATGTGAGAAATTCGGTGTGCCGTTCACGCTGTCGACCATGTCGATCTGCTCCATCGAGGATGTCAGGGAACACACCAGCAAACCGTTCTGGTTCCAGCTCTACGTGATGCGCGACCGGGAATTCTCGAAGAACCTGATCGGCCGTGCCAAGGCGGCAGGCTGCTCGGCACTGGTACTGACGGTTGACCTGCAGATCCTCGGCCAGCGCCACAAGGACGTGAAGAACGGCCTGTCCGCCCCGCCCAAACCAACCATCGCCAACATCATCAACCTGATGACCAAACCGCGCTGGTGCATGGGCATGCTGGGCACCCGGCGGCGCACCTTCCGCAACATCGTCGGCCATGCCAAGGGCGTCGGTGACATGTCCTCGCTGGCCAGCTGGACCGCAGAACAGTTCGACCCGAAGCTCAACTGGAAAGACCTTGAGTGGATCAAGAACGAATGGGGCGGCAAGCTGATCCTGAAAGGCATACAGGACCCGGAAGACGCGAAGATGGCGCTGAGCGTCGGTGCCGATGCCATCGTGGTGTCGAACCACGGTGGCCGCCAGCTTGACGGTGCGATCTCGTCCATCGCAGCGCTTGGCCCCATCGTGGATGCGGTCGGCGACAAGATCGAAGTGCACATGGATGGCGGCATCCGCTCCGGCCAGGACGTCCTCAAGGCAAAGGCGCTGGGCGCACAAGGCACGTATATCGGCCGCGCCTTCCTGTACGGCCTCGGCGCGATGGGTGAACAGGGTGTCAGCAAGACGCTCGACATCATCCAGAAGGAGCTCGACATCACCATGGCCCTGTGCGGCCTGCGCGATGTGAACGACCTGTCGCGCGACAACCTGCTGCTGCCGGACAGGTGGTGGTAGCGGGGGATTGATGCGGTGGGGTTGAGGGAGACTTCTATCGTCATTCCGGCGAAAGCCGGAATCCATGCCTCGCCGCTTGCGCAACCCTTGCCGCATGGACCCCGGTTTACACCGGGGTGACGGTGAGGTCGCACAATGCTTCCCAATGTCAGCCTCGGGCTTTGATTGGTGTCCGCGAACACGTCCGCGACAAAGTCTGGTCCCGGTCGCGGCTCCGCCGCTCCTCGCCTCTTGGCCC
>JAWVYF010000044.1:0-13710 GCA_033722845.1 Anderseniella sp.
CCTTGGCATTGGTGAACGCCATGTTGGCGTATGAACCATAACGCGCAATGTCCATTGCCCAGACATCGAAGCCCGGGTCGCCGTCGACGATCCAGTTGGACAGAGCAAGGCCAACGCCTCCGCCCTGGCTGAACCCGGCCAACACGCCACACGCCACCCAGTAGTTCTGCAGGCCACGGATGGGGCCAACCAGCGGGTTGCCGTCCGGTCCGAACGCGAAGGGTCCGTGAATGACGTTCTTGATGCCGGCCTTCTGAAACGGTGGATGATGGTCGAAACCGCGCGCCAGGTTGTCAGCAATCTGGTCCAGGTCGGGCGGCAGCAGTTCGGTCGAGAAATCCCACGGCGCCTGCTTGGGCGACCACGGCACGCCATTGGGCTCATAGGTGCCCATCAACATGCCCTTGCCTTCCTGGCGCATGTAGATCTCGCCATCGAAGTCGATGGCGTGCACCACTTCACGGCCTTCATTCGCCTCGTTGTAGGCGACGACCTCCGGCATCTCCTCGGTGAGCAGGTACTGGTGAGCCATGCACAGGGCCGGGATTTCGATGCCGGCCATGCGGCCAACTTCACGGCCCCACAGTCCGCCTGCATTGACCAGGTGTTCGCAGGTGACAGTACCTTTCTCGGTCACCACCTGCCACTTGCCGTCCTCGATCTGGTTGGTCTCCAGCACGCGGTTGTGGCGCACCACTTCAGCGCCATTGACCCGCGCTGCCTTGGCATAGGCGTGGGTGGTGCCGGAGGGGTCGAGGTGGCCTTCCAGCGGATGCCACATCGCACCGAGAAACTTGGACTTGTCCATCAGCGGGAAGTGCTCGGCAGCCTCGTCGACGGAGATCATGCGGGTGTTGACGCCGAGATACTTGTTGCGCGCATGCGCCATCTTCAGCCAATCCAGCCGCTCTGGTGTGGACACCAGCATCACCCCGCCGGTGACGTGACAGCCGGTGGACTGACCGGAGATTTCCTCGATCTCCCTGTACAGGTTGATGGTGTATTCCTGCAGCTTGGCAACGTTGGGGTCGCCGTTGAGCGTGTGGAAGCCGCCCGCGGCATGCCAGGTGGAGCCGGAGGTCAGTTCGTCGCGCTCGATGAGCAGTATGTCGGACCAGCTCTTCTTGGTCAGATGATAGAGGACAGAGCAGCCGACGACGCCGCCCCCGATGACAACTGCGCGATAATGGGATTTCATGGTGGCTAAGAATCCTTGTAGAGCCTGAGGCTCGCCGAAAGCACTGTATCCGATGCAATCACCAGCAAGCCCCATACGTCATGCCTCAAAGCGACAGCGCAGCGTCGCTCTTGGCCGGACCAGACAAATTTCTGTCTTTCTGGCAGTCTTGTGGCTGGCAATTGCCGGGGGTGTGCTGCCCGGTCCGGCCCGCGCAGAAGTGGTCGACCTGGAACTGGTGTTCGCTGTCGATGCGTCCGGCAGTGTTGATCCCGGTGAATACCAGTTGCAGCTCAACGGCATTGCCACCGCGATTACTGATGCAGAGGTGCTGCAAGCCATCGGGCGAGGGACCATAGGCAAGATCGCCGTCAACATGCTGGTCTGGGCCCAGGCTGGCCATCCCAAGAGCGAGACCGGCTGGTTTACCATTGCGACGCCGCAGGAGGCAGCGGTGTTTTCCAACCTGGTGGCCAGTTTTCCGCGCGCCCAACGCGGCGGGACGGGGCTCGGCGACGGCATTGCGAAATCGGTCACGTCGATCCTGAACAACCGGTTCACTGCCGCGCGCATGGTGATCGATGTGTCTGGTGATGGCCGCGAGACCCCGCCGAGGGATCACGTCGTGATGTTGCCGCAAGCCAGAACCATGGCCAACTATCACGGCATTACGGTCAATGGCCTGGCGATCCTCAATGACGATCCTCTGCTGGATACCTATTACCGCAACTGGATGATCACCGGGCAGGGCAGTTTCGTCGAGATCGCACAGGATTATCGCGATTTTGCCCGCGCCATGAGGAAGAAGCTGCTCCGCGAAATCGAGGAGCAGCCCATCGTGAGCATGAGGGCGGAGTGAGGCCTTCGCGCGCGAAAGCCTCTTAGCGCGGTTTCTTGCCGAACACCTTGATGTATTCGGCCTCGCCGCCCTTGGCGAGTGCCTTGGCCTGCTTCACCCAGTCATCGCGCTCAATGCGGCCCTTGAAGGACAACTCGTCATCCACGATGGCGATGTCCTTTTTCGTCCATTTTGCAATCTGGTCGAAGTGCCAGAAACCGAGCCTGTTGAGTGTGCCTTCCAGCTTGGGGCCCACCCCGGCGATCAGCTTCAGGTCATCCGCCTTCCCCTTTGGCTTGGAAAGCCGGGCAGGTCCGGTTGGCTTTGTCTTCGCGGCGGACTTCTTTGAGGCCGGCTTGCGCGCCGCAGGTTTTGCAGACGCTTTGGCCTTTCCGGCAGTCGGCTTTGACCGGCTGGCACCCGATGACGGCACGGCGGCAAGCGCAGCAGCCGCAGCCGCAGCCTTGGCGCGCCCGCCCCCCGTGGACGTGACTTTCTTGCGTGTCTTCTTGGCCTTTGCATCGCCAGGCAGGGCAATGACGGGTTCCATCTCGCTCAATACGTCGTCGTCGAGATGGCACAGGATCTTGTGACCATTACCGAGGTCGCGTACCGGCGGCATTTCGGTCTCGCAGATCGAGCCGATCTTGCGCGGGCAGCGCGTCTGGAACGGACAGCCCGACGGCGGGTTCATGGGCGAGGGCAGTTCGCCCTCCAGCACGATGTGCTTCTTTTCGATCGAGGTGTCGGCGATCGGCACCGCTGAGAGCAGTGCTTCCGTGTAAGGGTGATAGGGCGGTGAGAAGATGTCCTCGGTGTTACCCTGTTCCATGATCTGCCCGAGGTACATCACCACCACACGGTCAGCCAGGTAGCGCACGACGGACAAGTCGTGGCTGATGAACAGCAGCGTGGTGCGCTTTTCGCGCTGGATGTCGGTCAACAGGCCGGTGACGGCAGCCTGCACCGACACATCGAGCGCCGATACGGGCTCGTCAGCCACCACCACCGCGGCCTCGCCACCAAACGCACGCGCAATGCCGACGCGCTGCTTCTGGCCACCGGACAACTGGCGGGGGCGGCGCTGGGCAAAGTCGCGCGGCAGCTTCACCAGGTCGAGCAGTTCGTAAACCTTCTCGCGCGCTTCATCCTTGGTCTTGGCAACCCCAAACTTGCGCAACACCCGGGCGATCTGGCTGCCAACGCTATGGGAAGGATTGAGCGTTTCAAACGGGTTCTGGAACACCATCTGCAGCGAGCCGACAAGCTGTGGTGAGCGCTTGTTCACCGGCAGATTGCCGATTTCCTTGCCATTGAGGATGACCTCACCGCCGGTGGCGGTTTCAAGGCCCATCATCACCTTCGCGAAAGTGGATTTGCCGCAACCGGATTCTCCAACGATGGCAACGGTTTCAGCCTCGCGGGCTTCAAAGTCGAGTTTCTCGTTGGCCTTGACGTACTTGGTGGTCTTGCCGGTCAGCAATGCACTGATGGATCCGTCGTTAACCTCATAATATTTCTGCATGTTTTTCACTTGCAGAACGGTCTTGCCATAGTTGGGGGGAGAGGCTTCGACAGCTTTCGGCCTGGCCTTTTCCCAGTCGATCTCGTCATATCGCACGCAGCGCACCGATTGGCCGGCCGCCCCCTTGACGGGTTGCATGTGGAGTTCGCTCACATTGCACACGCCGTCGCGGAAATGGTCGCAACGCGGCCCGAAATTGCATCCTCTCGGGCGCTCGTGGGGCAGCGGAAGCTGGCCGCGGATCGGCACCAGGGGCCGCGCGTGGCGGTCTGCACCGGGCAGCGGAATGGAGTTGAACAGGCCCCGCGTGTAGGGGTGGCGCATCTCGTCAAACACCTGATTTACGGTGCCAAACTCAACCGCCTCTCCGGAATACATCACTGCAATCTTGTCGCAAGTCTCGAGAATTAGCCCGAGATTATGCGAGATATAGATCATCGACGTGCCGAACTTCTTCGAGATGTCCTTGATCAGCTCGACCACACCAGCCTCGACGGTCACGTCGAGCGCGGTGGTCGGTTCGTCCAGCAGCAGAAGCTGGGGCTTTGACAGAAGCGCCATGGCAATCACCACGCGCTGCTGCTGGCCACCCGAAATCTGGTGCGGGTAGGAGTCCATGACCCGCTCTGGATCGGGCAGGCGCACCGCGTCGAGCATCTCGATGGAGCGGCGCGAGGCTTCTTCCTCTGTGACACCTTCGTGGAAGATCAACACCTCGTTGAGTTGCTCGCGGATCAGCATCGATGGGTTCAGCGAGGCCATCGGTTCCTGGTACACCATCGAGATGCGCGAACCGCGCAGGTCCTGCAGTTCGGCCTCCGACATGGTGCGCATGTCGCGCCCCATGAAGTTGATCTCGCCACCGACGATGGCGCCGTTCTTGCCCATGTACTGCATGATGGCGAGCGCAACGGTGGACTTGCCGCACCCGGATTCACCCACGATACCCACAGCCTCGCCGGGCATGACGGTGAGGTTGAAGTCTACCACCGCCGGAATCTCGCCTGCTCTCGTGTAATACGAGATCGACACATCCTTGCACTCGAGAACAGGCGTATTCTTGTCCGGTTTCGTCTGTGACTTCGCCATCATCAATCCCTCAGCGAGATTTCGCGCAGACCATCGGCCAGCAGGTTGAGGCCCAGCACCAGGGATGAGATGGCCAGGGCTGGCCACAGCATCATGTTCAGGCCGTTATAGCCCCACTGGCGCCCGTCGGAGATCATCTTGCCCCAGTCCGGATCCGGGGGCGGCAGGCCAAGCGACAGGAAGCCGAGCAGGGCGATGGTGATGATCACGTAGCCGAGCCTCAGGCAGGCATCGACAATCAGCGGTCCACGCGCATTCGGCAGCAGTTCCACCAGCATGATGTAGAGCGGGCTTTCGCCGCGCACCTCAGCCGCGGCGATGTAGTCGCGCGTCTTCAGGTCAAGCACGATGCCGCGCACGATACGCGCCACCTGTGGTGCGGTGGAGAAGGTGATTGCCACGATAATCAGCGACCCCGACACCAGCGTCTTGTCGAGGCCAAGTTCTGTATTCATCCAGATGCCGAGCTGGGAGGACGGGCCGAACGCGGTGATGATCACCAGCAGCAGCACGATCTGCGGAAAGGCCAGGAACACGTTGCCGATGAACGAGATGATTTCGTCCCACCAGCCGCCACGATACCCGGCGGTCACGCCCATGATCATGCCGACCGAGTAGGCAACGACGGTTGCAAGCGTTGACCAGAACAGCACGATACGCGCCCCGTACATCAGCCGGGACAGCAGGTCGCGGCCACGGTCGTCGGTGCCCATCCAGTGCATCAGTCCATTCTTGTCCTCGGTGAACATCGGCAACATCTGTCCGCCGCGAATCTGTGCCAGCGGGTCCTGCAGCGGTAAAAGGTCGACGAACAGGGCGATGAACACCCAGAAGGTGACCAGTACCGCGCCGAACATGCCGACCCAGCTTTCCCGCAGGAGGCCAATCGCATTCACAAACCGCTTGAAGCCGGTTGCCTGGGCAGGAGCGCCGTTTTCAGCTGTGGTGTCACTCATTACTCATGCTCCTCAGCTGAACCGGATGCGCGGGTTGAGGTAGGTGTAGCCGATATCGGAGATCAGCTGCGACATCACCGCGATGAACACCGCCACCATGGCGCACGCCTCAATGACGTAGATGTCACCAAACATGGCTGCCTCGTACAGAAGTTTGCCGAACCCCTTGTAGGAGAAGAACACTTCGGTGACGATCACTCCCGACAGCAGATAGTTGAGCTGCAGGATCATCACCGTGAACGGCGCGATCAGCGCATTGCGCAGCGCGTGGCGGCGGATGACGCGCCCGCGTGGCAAGCCCTTGAGCGTGGCGGTGCGCACATATTGCGAGGTCATCACCTCGGCCATGGAAGCCCGCGTCATGCGCGTGTAATAGCCGAAATTGTAGATCACCAGCACCATGACCGGCAGTACGAGCTGATTGGCATCAGCCCAGTTCAGCCCGTTGGTGAACGGCGACGTGCCCGGCAACCAGTCAAGCCAGAATACGAAGATGGCGACCAGAATGGTGGCTGACGCAAATTCGGGGATCGAGGTGGTCAGAACCGCAGCGATGGTGATGCCGCGGTCGCGTGCCGAACCTTCCGCGATACCGGACAGCACGCCGAGCACAAGCGAAATTGACACGGTGATGCCGAACACCAGTGCGCCGAGAATTGCGGTGTTGAGCAGGTGGTCCTTGAGCAGTTTTGAAACCGGCGTGGCAAACTGGATCGATTCGCCGAAGTCGCCGCGCATGGCGTTCCAGACCCATTCAAAGTAACGCACTGGCAGGGGCCGGTTGTACCCGTTGTCATCAAGCCAGATCAGGCGCTGGTCCATCGTTGAATACTGGCTGAGCACCTTTGCGGCGACGTTGAGCTTGTCTGCCTCGAAGCTGAGGAACAGGATCAGCGACACAGTGATCATGATAAGGATCATCTGTGCCAGGCGCTTGCCGATTAGTTGAAGCATGTACCCCTCACTCCCTGTCGCCACCTGTTTGACCGGCGTCTTGCGGCCGGTTCTTGACGGGATTGCTGTCCCGTGCGGTGCCAGGGTGGACTTGACACCAGTGTCCAATCGGACGGCGAAACAGTGGCGTGTGATGGCCCCTGAGCGACGCGTCATGACACGCGAGCGACGCCTCCGACATGAGGCAAAGCTTAAAGGATGGGTTGCAACTTGCAATAGGAGTCGGGGGAAATCCCTGCTTGCCAATATGCTGAACTCGTTTCAAAACGGTGGTGAGGGGTCAGGGCGTCACGGAAAACCTGTGCTTTGCCGCATCACGATGACTCTGGCATTGACGCTTTGAACACGACCAGGCCAACCGCGCATGAACCTTGCATCCCTGCCCATGTACGATTTCGCCGAGTTGTCTGGTGCGACCAATGCGTGGTGGGATGGACTGTCCCGTCACATGCGGCGTGAAGGCCTGAGCGACGTGCCGGATGTGCTGCACCGTCCCGCACGGCTGGAACAGCACTGGCTGTCGCCCAACCTGCTCATCTCCCAGACGTGTGGTTACCCATTGACCCACGTCCTGCGTGGCAAGGTGCAGTTGCTGGGCCTGCCGGTTTATGCCTGTGACGGCTGCACGCCGGACGGGTTCTACTCATCTCTTCTGGTTGTGCCGGCCAGTTCGAACCTGCATTCGCTGGCAGCATGCCGCCAGCGCCGGGCGGTGTTCAACACCCATGACAGCATGTCCGGCCTGCTGGCGTTGCGCCATGCCGCTCGTCAGGAGGCGGGCGCTCAAGGTGGTGATGCGCCCTTCTTTGCGGCGGCGCTGGAAACCGGAGGACACCGCCACTCACTCAGCAAGGTCGCCGCCGGCGAGGCAGACATCGCGGCCATCGATGCAGTGACGTTCGCGCTGCTCCAGCGCATCGACCCGGAATTGACCAGGCAAGTGCGGGTGATCGGCAAGACGCAACAGGTGCCGGGCCTGCCGTTCATTACCAGCAATGCAACCGATGAACAGGCGATGAGCCGGTTGCGGGCAGCACTCAACAACGCTTTCAGCGATCCGGACCTGGCCAATGTACGCGCCGAGCTTCTACTGAGCGGCATCAGCTTTCCAGATCCGGTAAGCTATGACCTCATTCTGGAACTTGAAGCAGATGCCCGTGACTTGCGGCTGGCCTAAGCCGGTCAACCGTCCTAGAACTGCCTGCAGCCAATTACGGAACAAGACGATACAAGGAAGCACTCACTGTCATGATCGATCTCTACACCTGGAGTACACCGAACGGATACAAGGCCTCTATCGCCCTTGAGGAAATGGGGCTGGACTACACTGTCCATCCAATCGACATCATGAAGGACGAGCAGTTCCAGCCGCACTTTCTCAAAGTTTCGCCGAACAATCGCATCCCCGCGATTGTCGACAATGAGACAGGGCAGTCGGTATTCGAGTCTGGCGCAATCCTGATCTATCTCGCCAACAAGACCGGCAGCTTTCTCGCACAGGACGGCCCGCGTCACTGGCAGGCCATGGAGTGGCTGATGTGGCAGATGGGCGGCTTCGGCCCGATGCTGGGCCAGGCGCATCACTTCCTGCACTTCAATCCGGGCAAGGCCGAGTATGCCGAGCAGCGCTACGGTAACGAGGCAAAGCGGCTCTATGGCGTTCTGGACCGGCGTCTGGCGGAAGAAGAATACCTGGCTGGTGACTATTCGATTGCCGACATGGCAACATGGCCGTGGGCAGCCCGGTTCGAATGGCAGCAGATAGACCTCAACGAGTTTCCAAACGTAAAGCGTTGGTACAAGGCAATTGCGGCGCGTCCCGCTGTCCAGAAGGGCTACAAGGTGCCCAACCCCGAACGCGAGATTCCGCAAGTTGACTGACGCGCCCGCGCGCCAGTCACAGCCGGCTGCAAACCTGCCGGTGGCCGGTTTCGTGCTGCTGGCCATGGTGACCTTGTTCTGGGGAGCCAACTGGCCCGGCATGAAGATCGTGCTGGGCGAGATTCCGCCGTGGTGGTTCCGCACCATCTGCCTTGCTTGCGGCGGGGCCGCACTGCTGGCCATCTCTGCTGCATCGGGCAACAGACTGAGGCTGACGAGGTCAGACATTGCGCCAATGCTGCTGACCGCCGTCTTCAACATGATCGGCTGGCATTTGTTTTCAGCTTACGGCCTGACGCTGGTTCCGGCAGGCCGCGCGTCGATCATTGCCTTCACCATGCCGGTGTGGGCGGCACTTGCGTCGGTACCTTGGCTGGGTGACCGGTTGACGATCAATGTTGTTGCCGGCTTGCTGCTGGGCATGACCGGGCTCGGTGTGCTGATCGGTCATGACATCTCGGTGCTGGGGTCTGCCCCCGTTGGCGCGCTTTTCATGCTGGGGGCCGCGATCTCGTGGGGCATCGGCACGGTACTGTTCAAGCGCTTCGACTGGCGCTCGCCCATCGCCACCATCATCGGCTGGCAACTGGTGCTGGCATCTGTGCCGGTGGGAGCAGGGGCACTGCTGCTGGAGCCGTTCCCGGACCTCGCGTCGTTGTCCGGCCCGGCCATCATCGCACTGGTCTATGTGCTGGCCTTCCCGATGGTGTTTTGCCAATGGGCCTACTTCAAGATTGTGCGGATGTTTCCGGCCGTCTATGCGGCAGTCGGCGTACTGGCGGTTCCGCTGGTCGGCGTGATCTCGAGCCTGATCGTGTTGGGAGAACCTGTGGGCTGGCGCGAGGTGCTGGCGCTCATTCTTGTGACGTCCGCCATCTTCACCGTCCTCATTCTGCCGCGGTTACGAGGCAAGGCTTGAGGTTCAGGCCCCCATTCAGCTTCGGGTCTTGCAAACTGACATGAACGAGAGAACGTCCCATTTGTCCGGTTCATGCCTCGTACTGAATACCGGGGCAGGGCAGATACTGTCGAACGGAACTGACGCGGTCGAAGAGCTGGCCCGGCGCACGCTGGGCGAAGCGATCAGCATCGTCATGGCGCCGCCAGAAGATATTGCTGCCGAGCTTGAAAAGGCATTTGCTGACGATGGCTTCGACACCGTGATTGCCGGCGGCGGCGACGGTACGGTTTCGTGCGCCGGAAAACTTGCCCTCAGGACCGGCAAGACGCTGGGGGTCGTTCCGCTGGGCACGATGAACCTGTTTGCCCGCGCGCTTGGCATGCCGCAGCAACTGGCACCGGCGTTTGAAGCCTTGCTCGAGACGCAGCCGGCCATGGTTGATGTCGGCGAGGTCAACGGCGAACCGTTCTTCAATCACGTCAGCGTTGGTCTTCATGCACGGCTGGTGCGCATCCGCAACCGGATGACCTATGGCGGACGCATTTCCAAGATCATCAACAGCCTTCGTGCCTTGCGCCGTGTTGCATCCGGTGCACCCATGCGCAGGCTGGCGGTCAAGCCAGGCGGCCAGGCCGAACGCCGGTTGAAGACCGCACTGACCGTGGTGATGGTCAATCCGGTTCCCGACCAGATGGCGCATCTGCCGTTCCGCCCCGGCCAGAACTACGGCAAGTTGGGCTGCTACATGTATGCGCGTCAGGGCGTTACCGACATGGCCGTGCTGCTGGCAGAACTGGCCGCCGGCAACTGGTCGCAAAACCAGAACATGCAGTTTCTTGAAACAGATAGCGTAAAGCTGGACAGCGCCCGGCAGCTCCACGCCTCGATTGATGGCGAGGTGGTGCTGCTGGAAGCCCCGTTGCGTTGCGCGATACGGCCCGCAGCCCTCAAGGCACTTGTGGCAACTGACGACCAGGCCTAGAGCGGAGACCAGAAGGTTTCCGAGGCAGGCTCGATGATGCGGTCATCCGACAATGACGTCAGCACGCAACCGCGCGATTCCACGGATTCATGATGGTCAATGCCACTTGGCGACCACGACTTTCTCGACGGGCCGTTGGCACCGCCGCTGGCAGCTGTTTCACTCACTTGAACTCTCTCCCCCTTGATCCGGTCGCCCGGTGATCAAGACTGTCTGCAATGTTGATCAGTGATAAACGCGATAGGTTCATATCGGCTTAAGGAGAATGGTAAAGGTTTTGCACCTGACGCAGAGACAGTTTGTAACGGTTTTGAAGGAAATTCACGCTCCGTTCAGCCCCTGCAGAAAGCTGTTAACAAGCTGTGACAAGAGTGCAAAATATTCTGCTTGCGAAGCGGCGCATTTGACCCTAAATGACGCTCCACAGACGCCAACGCACGCGCCTCTGGCCGGTGTTCTCTCGAAACGCTCGCGTTTATGTAGCGACGGTAACGTCTCCACTTGAAGCCCGAAGGTCATTCGTGACCCGTTCTTTTGGAGATGACCATGAACGCCCCAGTCGCCGGCCTCGCGGCCGTTGAAGCCGCACGCTTTTCCTCCCGTATCGAAGACCACATCCGTGGCAAGCGATTTGAGCGCCCGACGCTGGTGCTCGACACCTCCGCCGTGGCGCGTCATTACCGCTGGCTCAAGGCCGGTCTGGGCCATGCCCACATTCACTATGCGGTGAAGGCCAATCCGCATCCTGCCATCATTTCCACGCTGATCGCTGAAGGCGCACACTTCGATGCTGCCTCGCGCGGCGAAATCGACCTGTGCCTCGAGCTGGGCGCACAGCCGCACCAGATCTCGTTCGGCAACACCGTCAAGAAAGTGTCCGACATCGTGCGCGCTCATGAGCAGGGCATCACCCTGTTCGCTGCCGATGCCGAAGAAGAACTCGACAAGCTGGGCGAACATGCACCGGGCGCGGAAGTCTATATCCGCGTCATCGTTGATGCATCGGAAGCCGACTGGCCGCTGAGCCGCAAGTTCGGCTGCGCCCGCGACAAGGTGCTGTTCCTGCTGGGCTATGCCCGCGACCGCGGCCTCAAGCCGGTTGGCCTGTCGTTCCATGTCGGCTCGCAAACCCGTCTTGCCGCCATGTGGCGCACCACGCTGGACCAGGTCGCCGACGTCTGGAACCGCGCCCTGGCTGAAGGCTTCGAGCTGGATCTGCTGAACATCGGCGGTGGCTTCCCGGCTTACTATGGCGATGAAGTGACCCACCCGATGGTGTATGCAGCCCAGGTCATGGAACTGGTCAACGCACGCTTCGGCAACGTGGCCCGCGTGATGGCCGAACCGGGCCGTGGCCTGGTGGCAGAAGCCGGCATGATTGCCGCCGAAGTGCTGCTGGTGTCGAAGAAGTCCGACATGGACACCCACCGCTGGGTGTACCTGGACATCGGCAAGTTTTCCGGTTTGGCCGAAACCATGGACGAGGCAATCCGCTACCAGTTCATCACCGACCGTGACCATGAAAACACCGGTCCGTGCGTGCTGGCCGGCCCGTCTTGCGACAGTGCCGACGTGCTTTACGAAAAGCGCCCGGTGCAGCTGCCGCTGGGGCTGAAGGCCGGTGACCGCATCATCATACGCAATTGCGGCGCGTATACCTCAACCTACTCGTCCGTCTGGTTCAACGGCTTCCCGCCGCTGGACGTTGAAGTGATCTGACCCGCGACTGAGCCCCGGCATGATAGCCGGGGCATGTCGGTCAGTGGGCGAGCCGCGCCTCAACCCGTGCCCGCCCCATCAGCGGCAGGAGGGCGGCGAGTTCCGGCCCGTGCGGCTGGCCGGTCAGCGCCAGGCGCAGCGGCATGAACAGCCCCTTGCCCTTGCGGCCCGAGGCGTCCTTGACGGCGTCGGTCCAGGCCTTCCAGGTGGTCTCGTCCCATGGCTCGGTCGGCAGCAGGCCAGCGGCTTGCGCGATGAACTCGCGGTCTTCGTCCGCCACCACGCCGGGCGCGTCTCCAAACACAATGGCGTGCCAGCCTTGTGCCTCGCCCACCTTGGCAAGGTTGCCGCGAATGGCATTCCAGAAGGCTTCGCCGCCATCGGCATTCATGGCCGCAAGCCGGTCGCGCACATCGGCATAGGCCAACTCATGCACGATGCGGGCATTGAGGTTTTCAAGCTCGGCCATGTCGAACCTGCCCGGTGCGCGTGATAGTTTCGACAGGTCGAAGGCATCGAGCAGCGTATCCATTGCCGTATGGGGTTCGATGGCTTCTGACGTGCCGATCAAGGCACCGTGGCTGACAACGGCCATGGCTTCCAGTCCGTCCTCGCGCATGGCAGCGATGGACAATGAGCCCAGACGCTTGGACAGCCCCTTGCCGTCCGCTCCTACCAGCAACGAGTGGTGCGCAAAGCCCGGCGCGGCTGCGCCCAGTGCTTCGAAAATCTCCACCTGCACGGCGGCGTTGGTGACGTGGTCCTCACCGCGGATGACGTGGCTGATGTTCATGTCGATGTCATCGACAACCGACGGCAGGGTGTACAGGTAGGAACCGTCACCGCGGATCAGCACCGGGTCCGACAGCGAGGACGTGTCGATGCGGGTTTCGCCGCGCACCAGATCGGTCCAGACGATTTCGCGCTGATCGAGCTTGAAGCGCCAATGGGGCTTGCGCCCTTCCGCTTCCAGCTTGGCGCGCTCGTCGTCGGTGAGGTTGAGCCCAGCGCGGTCATAAACCGGTGGCAGGCCGCGCGCGAGCTGCCGCTTGCGCTTGTACTCAAGCTCTTCAGCCGTTTCGTAGCAGGCATAAAGCCGGCCATCGGCCTTCAGCTTTTCGGCTGCTGCATCATAAAGCGCAAAGCGTTCGGACTGGCGGAACACCTTGTCCGGCGACAGGCCCAGCCAGTCGAGGTCTGTGGCAATGCCATCCGCAAACTCTTTGGTCGAGCGCTCAAGGTCGGTGTCGTCATAGCGCAGGATAAAGCTGCCGCCTGCCTTTCTGGCAAACAGCCAGTTGAGACTGGCGGTGCGCGCATTGCCAATATGAATGCGGCCGGTGGGAGAGGGCGCGAAGCGGACGGTTGTGGTCATTCGCTCATCTTCTGCTTGATTGCCATGAGCCGGTCGTCCAGCCACTTCTTCTTGTCATCGGTATCGACGGCAGCAATGCCGGCTTCATAGTCGGCAATGGCTTTTTCGGGCTGGTTCAGCTTGTTGAAATAAAGCTGGGCGCGGCCATCCCAGCCACCGGTCATGGCCGGGTCGATCTCGATCACGCGGGTGTAGGCGGCAAGGGCGGCATCGGTGTCGCCCTGCGCGGCGTGGGTCTGGGCAAGGCCAAGGAACAACAGCGCATTTGCCGGCGCCTTGTCGCCATAGAGCATCTCGCAAAGTGCGCTCTTGC